>JANNVG010000468.1:0-3163 GCA_031414395.1 Fimbriiglobus sp. | reverse complement strand
GCCCGGATCAGCCCCACGCGGGCCAGCGTCAGGTGCCCCAACGCCGCATCCAGCGGGGGCGCGGGCGCGCCCGCCGGGGCGAGCACCCGGCGTCCGCGGCGTTCCACCTCGTCACACACCTTGGCATGGTCGTCGTGGGCGACCGTCCCCGCAGGTGCGTGACTCGACCCGCGGAGGATGCGGAGCCACGCGGCCCGCTCGGCCGGGGCCAACAGCCAGTCCGAATCGGCGTGCCCGGCGGACGAGTGAAGCGGCTCGAAATGCGACTGTCGCTCCCGCTGCATCCGCTCGGCGTCGGCGAAGAGCGCGCCGGCTTCGGTCCGCCGGCCGGCCCTCGTGCTCCTGGTCGGCCGCGCGGTCAAGCGTCCCGCCGGCCGGTACTCAGCCGCACCCGGCTCAGGTGGTCGCCTGGACGAACAGGTCGTCCTGCCCGGCGGGTGCCCGGCCGCCGTCCGGGCGGAACACCACCCGGTATCCGCCAGGGGCGTCCGGGGCGGGCAGGTGGACGTTCAGGGCGTCCACCGCCGGCCCATCGTAACGAATGGGAACCGGCGGCCCGACCGGCGCGAACGCCGGCGCGTCCGCCTCCGGGTCGGCCGTCCGTTCGAGTTGGAGTTCCCCACGCACCTCGCCCGCGCCGCCCGCCGGGGCGAGCGACAGCCGCACCTCGCCGCCCGGTTCGACCACCCGATCCCGAACCGTCACGTCCACCACCGCCCCGTCGGTCGGGTCGAACGGCAGCGGGCCGAGGACGCCCGGCCGGCCCAGGATGTAGCCGAGCGTGCGGCGCAGCTCGCGGTCCTGGTACAGGGTGCCGTGCTCCCCGCCGACGCCGAAGCTCTGCACCCCCGGCAGCACGCTGCTCCAGAACGGCACCGTGCCGTCCCCGCCGCCGTCCCGCGACACCCCTTCCGTACGCCACCCGCCCTGGAAGCGGCTGAGGGCGGTCGTCGTCACCGTGGTCAGGCGGGTGCCGCTGTAGCAGAAGTACCGCACCCCGGCCGGGCGGCGGGCGGGGTCGAGGGCGGCGTGGAAGTCGGCCGCGGCCGTCAGCAGTTCGGGGTCGAGGGCCAGGCCGGACGCCGGGTCGTAGATGTCCACCGTCGCCAGTTCGCTCGTGCTGCCTTTGTCCCAAGTGAACGGCTCGCCCGGCGGCGGCAGCAGTTGGTAGGCGGACGGGTAACGGGGGTCGTTGGCGGCCTGTTGGAACTGCGCGGCGGACAGCCAGAGGGCTTTGTCCAACCCGAGGATGCGGAGCAGGGCGAGCGGGGCGCCGCGGTGCGGGGTGCCGAACGTGACCAGCCGGTGGACGGCGGCGAGGCCCTTGCGGCCCGCGAACTTCCCGGACTCCAGGAAGTAGCGGGCGACCAGCCCGCCCATGCTGTGCCCGAGCAGGGTGAACTCGGCTCCCGCGCCGAGGGCGTCGGCCGCCTCGTCCAGCTTGTCGGCCAGCAGGCCGGCGGTCGTCTCGTTCGCCTGCCGCCAGTCGTAGGGGAACGTGACGAGCGTGCCAGCGGCGGCGGTGAAGCCGAGTTCGCCCAGGTCGTTCAGCAGCGCCTGGTACTGCGCGCTGAACAGGTACGACAGGATGAGGCCGGTGGCGTGGGTGCGGGGGTCGAGCAGTTGGGCCATGCGGCGGTACGGCAGGAGCAGCTCGTGCGGCTTGCCCGGCCACACCACTTCCCCGTCCAGTTCGAGCACCGACCCCATGATGCCGGGGATAACGACGACAGCGTGAGGCATGAGAGGGACTCCTTGGATAGGTGATTCACTTGGCGGTCAGGGCGTCGGCTCGGCCGACCTTCTTGAGCAACGCTTCCACGGACAGGCTGCTGAGTTCGTCCCTCCGCTCCTTGACGGCGGCCAGCTTGAACTTGGCCAACTCCCACCGGCGGATCGCCCCGTCGGCGGAGGCGGTGATGGCGTACTTGTTGTCGGCCGTCACCTTGACGGCGGTCATGCTGCTGGCCGGCCGGTTCTTCGGCCCTTCCAGCACGAGCGGCGCTTCGGTCAGCCCGTCGGCGGCCAGCCCCCATACCAGCGCCTTGCCGTCCGACGTGCCGACGATCAGGCGGGTGGTGTCGTCGCTGAAGGCGGCGGCCGTCACCCGCACGTCGGTGAGTCCGGACAGCTTGGGCGGCCTGGTGCCGTCGTTCTCAGGGGGCTGTTGGTAGGTGTACTGGCGGTTGGCCGCGTTGGAGAACTGGGCCGCATCGCCGATGACCGCTTCCTTCGCCCGTCTGGTCGCGTCGATGGTGTAGACGCCGACCGTCTGGTTGGAGAAGGCGGCGAGTACGAACGACCGCGGCTCCTCGCCCGACCGTGCGGACAACTGCTTACTCACTGCCAGCACGCTGACCGTCCCCCGGTTCGTGGCCGCGGTCAAACGGATCTCGTAGGGGGCCAGTCGCTTTTCGTTCGGGTTCATTTCGAACAGTTTGACCCCCCCACCCACCGTGCCGACGGCCAAGAAGGTGGCGCTCGGGCTGACCGCCATCCGCGTGACAGTGGCATTCACCTTGGTGGTCTTTTTTTCGCCGCTCAACGGGCTGGGGGGATTACCAAGAAGATTCCACGACATGAGTTCTCCGTTTTGCGAATCCGTCAGCAGTACGATCGGGTCCGGAGACAGGACGAGCGAGTTGACCGCGAGTTGGGCGTCGTTCACTTTCCAAGATGGGCAGAGTTCCATCATCTTCACCGTGTCGAAAAGCACCACTCGCCCGTCGGCGAACCCGGCGGCGGCTTTCAACTGGCTGGCGGCCAGGGCGGTGCAGGGAGACTTCTTCGGGTCAGACTGAGGCAGTGTGACAGACTTGAGCTGCGGGTCGGCCAGATCCCACTGTTGTACCTGCCCATCAGTGTGTCCGGTCAGCACGCTGGTGCCGTTGGGCATGGCGAGCAGTCGCGTCACCTCGCCGACGGTCTTCATTTCCGGCGGCTTGTCCGCATTCAGCGGGTCCGCAAAGATGGCGAACGTGTCGTCGGCCCGGCGAACGGCAAGCCACTTCCGATCCTTCGTGAGCACCAGGTCGAGTGCGGCCGACGACCCCTGGCTGATGGACTGTTCCCATTGGCGGGCGTCGGCATCCAGTAACAACTTTCTTGCCCGGTCGCTTCGCTCCGCATCACTCAAGTGGTGTGCCGTAGCGAGGGCGGTGGC
>JANNVG010000467.1:0-2933 GCA_031414395.1 Fimbriiglobus sp. | reverse complement strand
CCCGGGTTGGGGGTCGGGGGGGGGTCGGGGCGGGTCACGCGGGTACGGCTACCCCCCCCCCGGCCACAACCCCCCCCCCCCCGCCCGGCCGCCCGCCCCCGCGGGGGCCCCGCACGGGGGGGGGCCGCGGCCGGTCCGTTGTGGAGTCGAACACACTGCCCGTCGATTCGCGGATTGCGACCCCCGGCCGCTCGACCCGCCCTACACAGAGTGGCCAGTCCGCCCGTCGCCCGCCACCGTCCGCCGGCGGCATCACCCCGCTTGTTCGTTTTGCAGCGCCCGCCGCATCCGCTCGCGGGCCTCGTCGGTGAGCGGGTCGCTGGCCAGTTCGGCCTCTCGGATCGTGTCCCCGACGGCCCGGTCCACTTCGGCCAGTTGTGTGGCGAAGCGGCGGCACTGCGGGCACAGGAAGCGGTGCAGCCCGAGGGCGAACCGCCGGCCGGCGGGCAGCGGCTCGTCCACCTCCCGCGAGGTCCACTCGGCCGCTTTGCGGCATGTGATCACGGCTCGTCCCGCCTTTCGGACCGCTCGTCCGGATCGACCCCGTACCACGCCCGCGACAGGCACCGCCACATGCGGAGCCGCGCCCGGTGCAGCATCACCCACAGGTTGTTGGCCGTCACCCCCGCCGCCTCGCACACGTCGTCCGACGTCTGCTCTTCCAGGTGCCACAGCACGAACACGTTCCGCAACCGGCCGGGCAGCTTCTGCGTACACCCGGCCACCACCGCCCAGAACTCGTCCCGCTCGATCCCCGTGTCGGGCGTGTCGGACTCCCACCGGCCCGGCCCCGCCTTCCACCGGCCGCCGGACGTGAACAGCTTGTCCGCCCACTCGTCGGCCGACTCGTCCGTTCGCTTGCGGTCCCGCACCGTCTGCCGCAGCCAGTCGATCACCTTCCGCTTCAGGATCGCCGTCAGCCAGCTCCGCTCGGACGCCCGCCCGCCGAAGTTCGCCCGCCCCCGCCACGCCGCCAGCAGCGTTTCCTGCACCAACTCCTCGGCCACGTCGCCCCGACGCACCCGCCCGACGGCGTACCGGAACAGGGAGTCGCCGTGCCGCTCCACCCACCCGGCGGGGTCGAGCGGCGGCGGGTGCGGGCGGGCGGCGGGGGTCGGCGTCGGCGGACTCATTCAACTCTCCGGAGCGCGGGGGCCAATGCCGTTGGTCGGCCGCCGCCCGCCGACCTTACACACTCGAGCGAAGCCCACGAATTTTCCGCCGGGTGGGTAAGCGGGCGGCACCCACCCCGACCAATCGCCCGAATCGCGGGCCGATGGAGCCGACCCGCGACCGGCGACGGGCGCTCGCCCGCCGCCTCACTCTTCCTTCGAGAGATTCGTCATGCGTCGAGTGCGTTTCTTGACGGCCGCGGTGCTGCTGGCGGCGGTCGTCGGGTCCGGGTCGGCCCAGGAGTACACCACGAAGGTGGTCGCCCGCGACCTGAAGCGGCCGACCGGCGTCGCCGTCTCGCTGTCCGGGAAAGTGTACTTCACCGAACTGCCGACGCCGGGGGTGAGCGGGCCGAACGGCGGGAAGAACACGGTGAACGTGCTCAACCCGAACAGCGGCAAGGTGAAGACCCTGACCACTGGCGAGCCGGAGCCGACCAACCTGGCCACGAACTTCTTCGGCGACGTGTACTGGACGTGCAAGAGTGCCGGCGTCATCCTCAGCCTGGACGGGGGCAAGGGCGACCCGAAACTGGTGACGGGCGAGCTGAACAAGCCGAGCGGCATGGCCGCCTACCCGTTCGGCGTGCTGCAATTCTTCACCGAGGTGCCGACGCCGGGCGTGAGCGGGGCGAACGGCGGGAAGAATGCCGTGTACGCCTTCGTCGAGGGCATCGACCGCGAGTTCCTGCTGGATGACGGCGACCCGCAGCCGTCCGACGTGGCCGTCGACCTGCTCGGCAACGTGTACTGGACGTGTACCTCGGCGGGGGTGATCGTGAAGCTGGCCGCCGGGAAGACGGAAGTGATCGCCCGCAACCTGAGCAAGCCCTACGGGATCGCCACCGACTACCGCGGCAACCTGTTCTTCACCGAGGTGCCGACGCCGGGCGTGAGCGGGGCGAACGGCGGGAAGAACAAAGTGTCGATGCTGAAGCTGAGCAGCGGGGCGGTCACGGTGATCGACGAGGGCGACCCCGACCCGATCGACGTGACCGTCGCCCCGTTCGGCACCTCGGTGTACTGGACGTGCCGCTCGGCCGGGGTGATCGTCGAGGCCACGCCGAAGAAGAAGTAGGCGATCACTTCGCCAGCGTCTTCCACTCCTTGAACGGGTACACCGTCGGCTTGTCGGCGGTGTACTTGTGCGCCGTCATCCACGAGAACTCGCTCTTCGTCGGGTCGGCCGGGTCGGGCATGGGGAACGGCTTGCCGTCCGCCTCGGCGTACACGGTGGCCACGAGCGGCACCTTCCCGCTCGCCTTCGGCGCCAGCTCGTAGTCCGTCCCCGCCGTGAGCAGCAGCCACGTGTTGTCGCGGAACCCCTGCCGCATCCGCTCGCCGGCGGCCTTCGTCAGCTTCGCCTTCTCGTCGGCGGGCAACGCCTTCTCGTCGGCGATCCGCGCCACCAGCCGTTGCGTCTCGGACACGTCGAAGCTCACCCACCCGTAGGGCGGCAGGTACGCTTCGAGTTTGCAGTGGCACGGCAGGTTCTTCGGGAACAGGTGCAGGCCGTAAGTCACCCGCGTGGGCACGCCGAGCGACCGCCCGAGCGACGAACACAGGCCGTGGTAGTCGCTGCAATCGCCCCGCTTCTTGGTGAGCGCGTGCGTGCTGCTGGCGACCAGCGACGTGTTCGAGTGGTCGTAGGTCAGGTTCTGTTGCACCCACCCGGTGATGGCGTCCACCCGTTCGGCCGGGGTCGTCATGCCGGCGGCGATCTCGTCGGCCAGCTTCTTGAACGTGTCGTCCACTTTGATC
>JANNVG010000466.1:0-3021 GCA_031414395.1 Fimbriiglobus sp. | reverse complement strand
GGCTAACATCGGTCGCCCCTCCGGGGCGGCGGGCGGTTCGCCTCGCAGTCCTCTTCGCACTCCTCATATCACTGACAGTCGGCTGTCACCAGTCGGCCCCTGACACCGCGGCGAAGGCGGTGGCGGCCGTGCCCGTCACCGTCGGCCCGGTGGCCGAGCGGAGCGTGCGGCGGGTCATCCCCGTTACCGGCACGCTGCACGGGCTGGAAGACATCACCCTGTCGCCGAAGGTGGACGGGCAAGTGGTGTCCGCCCGCTTCGATCTGGGGGATGTCGTGCTGCCGGGCGACGTGCTCGTCGAACTCGACCCGACCGACTACGACCTGAGCGTGCGGCTGGCCGAGAACGAAGTGGCGGTTCAAGAGTCGCAGGCGGCGGTGGCGATAGCCCAGGTGGCACAGGCGTCGGCCCCGCTGGCGAAGGTGAAGGCGAACCAGTCGCGGCTGGACGGCCTGTCCGGGGCCAGCCAGACGGAGCGCGACTCGGCCCGGTCGGACCTGCTGCTGACGGAAGCGAACGTGCTGGCGGCCGAAGCGGGCGTGAAAGCGGCGAACTCGACGCTCGGCATGAAGCAGCGGTCGCTGGCGATGGCCGAGCAGAAGTTGCGGGACTCGCGGTTGCGGGTGCCGCGCCCGCCGACCTGGGGCGCGTGGGCGGCAGTGGTCGGCCCGGTCGCCCCGCCGTTCCACTACACGGTCGCCGCCAAGATGGTGTCCGAGGGCGAGATGACCCGCAGTTTCCCCGGCACGAACGCCTACCGGCTGGTGGTGTCGCACACGCTGAAACTGAAGGTGACTGTGCCCGAGAAGCACGCCCCCGACGTGGCCGTCGGCCAGCCGGTGGACGTGCGGGGCGACTCGTCGGCCGTCACCTTCCCCGGCACGGTCGCCCGCATCAGCCCGACGGTGGACCCGCAGACCCGCACGTTTCAGGTGGAAGTGGCCGTGCCGAACGCCGACGGCAAGCTGAAGGCGGGCGGGTTCGTGCGGGCGGACGTCGTCGTCGGCACCGCGCAGGCGGTGGTCGTGCCGCCGGCGGCGCTGGCGGTGTTCGCGGGGGTGAGCAAGGTGTTCGTGGTCGACGGCGACACGGCGAAGGCGGTGCCCGTGCAGGTGGGCGACCGCGGCCCGGATTGGCTGGAGGTGAAGGGAGACCTGAAGCCGGGGCAGAAAGTGGTGACGAGCGGGTTCATTCAGTTGTTCGACGGGGCACCGATCAGCGTTCGGAAGTAATTGCCCGGCGGGCGGCGCGACGCGAGTCCGCCGGTTCGGGCGAACCCGGCCCGCGAGGGCCGCGGGTGTTGTTCCGAGAGCGGCCGGGTTTATCCCGGTTGATCTAGACCAGCCGGGGTAAACCCGGCCGCTCCTTGAATGTGTGCCACCCGCCGACCTTGCGGTCGGGGTTCGCCAAGACCAAACACACCGGCGGACTCGCGTCGCGCCGTTCGCCGAAACACGACTTGCCGACTTGAGGACTTCCATGACCGCCATCTGGGACATCTGCATCAAGCGGCCGGTGCTCACCGCCATGCTGGTGCTCGCCCCCATCGTGCTGGGCGTGGCGTCGTACACCCGCCTGGGGGTGGAACTGTTCCCGAACGTGGACGTGCCGGTGGTGGTCGTCACCACGACCCTCCGCGGGGCGAGCGTGGACGAGACGGAGGCGTCCGTCACCAAGCCTGTGGAAGAGGCCGTGAACACGGTGTCGGGCATCGACGAGATGCGAAGTACCACGAAAGAAGGCTTCTCGCAGATCGTCGTCGGCTTCAAGCTGGAGAAGAACGGGAACGTCGCGGCCCAGGAAATCAAAGACAAGATGAACCTGGTGATGAGCCAACTGCCGCCCGGCACGGAGACGCCGAAGGTGGAGAAGTTCAACCTGGACGCGGCCCCCATCCTGACCATCGTGGTGTCCGGCAAGCGGAGCCTGCGGGAGATGACGGAGATCGCGAAGAAGCAGTTCAAGGAGGACATCGAGGGGAACGTGTACGGGGTGGGGGCGGTGGTGCTGGTCGGCGGGCAGCAGCGGGCGGTGAACGTGACGGTGGACCCCGGAGCGCTGGAGGGCAGCAAGCTGACCGTGTTCGACGTGAAGAAGGCGCTGGCCGAGCAGAACCAGGAGCAGCCCGGCGGGCGGGTGGACCAGGGTGCCCGCGAGCAGAACCTGCGCACCGACGCCCGCCTGAAGTCGGTGGACGACTTCCGCGACGTCATCGTGGGGGTGGGCAAGAACGGGCACGCCACCCGCCTGAGCGAAGTCGGCACCGTCGAGGACGGCATCGAAGAACCCCGCACGCTCAGCCGCCTGGACGGTGACACCGCGGTGTCACTCATCGTGCAGAAGCAGAGCGGGGGGAACACGGTGAAGGTGGCCGAGGGGGTGAGGGAGCGGCTGAAGCTGATCCAGCAGAACCTGCCGCCGGACGTGAAGGTGCAGGTGATCCGCGACCAGGCGACGTTCATCAAGGGGAGCATCGAGGAGGTGAAGTTCCACCTGCTGCTGGCCGCCGGGCTGGTGTCGGCCGTGCTCCTGCTGTTCATTCGCAACTGGCGGACCACCGTGATCGCCGCCCTGGCCGTACCCACCAGCATGATCGGCACGTTCGCCCTCATGGACCTGATGGGGTTCAGCCTGAACAACATGACCCTGCTCGGCCTCATCCTGGCCGTGGGCATCGTCATCGACGACGCGGTGGTGGTGCTTGAGAACGTGGTGCGGCACATGGAGGAGTACGGGAGCACGCCGTTCGAGGCGGCCAGCAAGGCGACCAAAGAGATCTCGACGGCGGTGGTGGCGACGACGCTGAGCCTGGTGGTGGTGTTCGCCCCCATCGCCTTCATGACCGGGCAGATCGGCCGCTTCTTCAACAGCTTCGGGTTCGTCGTCGGGTTCAGCATCCTGCTCAGCATGGCCATCAGCTTCACCCTCACGCCGATGATGTGCGCGCGGTTCTTGAAGCCGATCAAGGCGAAACCCCAAACGAGCCGCGACCGCGAGGGAGCGGGTGACGAGCCGCGACCG
>JANNVG010000465.1:0-7696 GCA_031414395.1 Fimbriiglobus sp. | reverse complement strand
GCCCGAATCGCGAGCGAGGTTTCGTCTCTTGCCCTCCGGGCACCGATCCCCTCGCTTGGGCTTCGGGCTAACAAGACCGTCGAGGTGTCGCCGCTCTGAGCGGCAGGGGTGAGGTGTTTGCAACCGTACTCACACTCAATGACACCGTTCACCGCCGCCGGGACCACCGCCAATGCTCGACGCCGCTTTCATTCGTGACAACCTCGACGCCGTCAAAGCCAACTGCGTGAACCGCAACGTGTCCGCCGACGTGGACGCCGTCGTCGTCCTGGACGACGAGCGGAAGAAGCTCCAGCGGCAGGTGGACGAGACGAAGGCCAGGCAGAACCAGATCAGCGCGGGGTTCAAGTCGGCGACCGCTGAGGAGAAGGCGAAGCTGAAGGACGAGAGTGGCAAGCTGAAGGAGCAGGTGGCCGCGTTCGAGGTGCAGTTGAAAGAGGTGGAGGTGAAGCTGCGGGCGGTGGTCAGCGTCATCCCGAACATGAGCCACCCGAAAGCGCCGGTCGGTGCCGGCGACTCCGCCAACGTCACCGTCGCCGAGTTCGGCACCAAACCGACGTTCGACTTCAAACCGAAGGATCACGTCGATCTGTGCCTGTCACTCGACCTCGCCGACTTCGAGGCGGGAACGAAGGTGGCCGGGCAGAAGTTCTACTTCCTCAAGAACGAAGCGGTGATGTTGGAGTTGGCGCTGGTGCAGTACACGATCAGCAAGCTGGTGGCGAAGGGCTTCACGCCGGTGATTACGCCCGACCTGGCGAAGGTGGAGATTCTCGAAGGCATCGGCTTCCAACCGCGGGACAACGCCGAAACGCGGCAGGTGTACACCATCGCCGACAGCGACCTGTGCCTGATCGCCACCGCCGAGATCACCCTCGGCGGGATGCACGCGGATCAAATCTTCGCCGAAGACGAGTTGCCGAAGCGGTACGTCGGGCTGTCGCACTGCTTCCGCACCGAAGCCGGGGCCGCCGGCCGCGACACGCGGGGGATTTATCGCGTCCACCAGTTCACGAAAGTGGAGATGTTCGTCTTCTGCACGCCGGAGAACTCGGACGCGATCCACGAGGAGATCCGCGAGATCGAGCAGGACATCTTCATCGGCCTGGGCATCCCGTTCCGCGTCATCGACACCTGCACCGGCGACCTCGGCGGGCCGGCGTACCGCAAGTACGACCTCGAGGCGTGGATGCCCGGCCGCGGCACCGGCGGCGACTGGGGCGAGATCACCAGCACGAGCAACTGCACCGACTATCAGGCGCGACGGCTGGGCATCCGCTATCGGCCGAAGGAGAAGAAGGGGGGCGGGCTGCCGTTCGCGTACACGCTCAACGGCACGGCGGTGGCCTGCACGCGGGCGATCATCTCCATTCTGGAGAACAACCAGCAGGCCGACGGCAGCGTGCTGATCCCGGAGGTGCTCCGCCCGTGGGTGGGCAAGGAGAAGATCGAGACGCGGAAGTAGCTGCAGTGAACCTGCCGGGAACGTGCGGGGTCCATCGGCATGACCAACCGAGGCGACGCGATGGACACCGACACCGTCGAAGACGTTCTGGCCCTCATCGACGAGCGGCCGACCGACGCGGAGTTGTACCAGCGGCTGGGGAAGGCGTACTCCGCCGCGGGTCGGTACGAAGAAGTACGCGCCGCCTACGAACGGTCGCTCGAACTCGATCCCACCGACCCCTTCACGCACCTCTATCTGGGCAACTGGTTCCAACGCGAAAAGGACTACGAGGAAGCGTTAACCCGATTCACCCGTGCGGCCGAATTGCTACCTGATGAGGCGGTGGCCTACTGGTGCCTGGGGAGCGTGTACCGCGCATTGGGGCGCTTCGCCCAAGCGCAGCAGGCTTATGAAACCGCCGTCCGCGTCGATCCGAACGACGAAAAGGCCCGCGAAGAACTGGCCGAATGGCGGGAGTGCCGAAGCGGAAGGGCGGACAGGACCCGCCGCATGATCCGCAAGGCGTATGACGGCGATCAGGCCGCCACCGTCGTGCTTCTGGCATCCCGCTACCTCCGGACACACCCGAACGACCTCGAAGTGATCTTCAATTACGCCGAGATGCTGTACCAGATGACGCGGTACGACGAGGCCGTCCGTGTATACCTGGACGTCATCGCCCGCTTCGAGTCGAAACGGTGGGCGCTGTTCAACAAGCTGGGGGATCTGTTCCGCTACCGGGGTGATTTCGAGACAGCGGCGAAGTGGTTCCAGAAAGGAACGGAAGAGCGGCCGGACGACGCGGGAAGTTTCATTTTCCTGGGTGCGGTCCAGGCGCGGCAGGGGATGTTGACGAAAGCGGAAGAGACCCACCGCCGGGCCACCCGCTGCAAGCAGGGGTGCATCGACGAGGCATACCACAACCTCGGCTTGGTACTCCGTGGGCAGGGCCGACTGGCCGAAGCGGCCGACAGTTTCCGCAAGGCGATTGAATTGTGCCCTGAGTACGCACACGCCATTGAAGCGTTACAAGACGTGGAAGCGACCCTGGCGTTATCCAGCGAAGGTGATGACGTGGGTGGCCCGGATGCCGAGTTGATCGGGTGAAATCGGTGACGACCTGTGGACCGCAACTGGAACCGGGAACGGAGTGACCGGGTGAGGCGATTCCTCACCCGGTCACTCCGTTCCCGGTCCCATGTCGGGCCTCACGGCTCCTTCGGACCCTGTTCGACCGCGACCGACATCACTTACCCCGGGCCGACGGTTCAAATCTCGTCGGGCTTCTTCTGGCCGGGTTTGGGCGGGGTCTGCTTGGGCACGTCGATGTCGAACGTGCCGCCGTCGGCCGGCACCTCGACCGACATCTCCACCTCGCACAGCAGCTTGCCGCCCGGCCCGCTGAACCCCGTCACGCGGAGGATCGTCGGCCCGCCGCCGACGCCTTTGCCGTCGGCCGACGACGCCGTGTCGTACCGCCCGTCGCGGATCTGCGCGAACCCCTGCGGCCCGCCGTTCTGCTTCGCCGCGTCTGGGGTGAAGAGCACCTCCCCGTAGGGGATCGGCTGGCCGTCATACGTCACGCCGCCGGTCAGCCGCGTCCGCTTCGGGCCGGGGTCGGTCGCACACCCCCCGCCCAGCACCAGCAGAGCCACCGCCGCCACACACGCCCACGCCTTCATGACCGCCCCTCGGGGAGAGTTGGAGAGCGACGCCCGCGTCGGGTCAGTCGAGGTTGACCACCTCGCCGCCGGCGCGGCTGGCCATCGGCTTGAGCACGCGGTTCAGGTCGACGCTCTCGCGGACGAAGCGGATGCTGCCGTCGCCCAGGGCCACGTTGCACCCGCCGGTGTGGTTGCTGCCCATGCTCACGTCGTTGAAGTTGCCGCCGCCGTTGTACTTGACCGTCCGCATGGCGTTCGTCACGTTCTTCATGGCCGTGCAGTCGTCCCCCCAGTGGCAGCCCCGCGGCCACGCCCGCAGCGCCCCCGGCGCCACCTCCAGCCCCTTCCACGCCACCTCGAACAGCATGAGCGTGTTGCTCGTCCCGTCGGTGATGCCGACGATGGTGACGCCGCTCGTCCGCGCCGGGGCGGAGGTGAGCGCGGACGTGTGGTACGGCAGCACGCCCTCGAGCGCCCGCCCGCCCTGGCCGCCCGCGTTCTGCCAGGTGTAGGCGGTGCCCGAGGCCGGGTTCGTCCCTTTCGGCCCCATGTTGCCGACGTAGTGGGTGGTGAAGGCGTTGCCGGCGGCGGTGTTGTCGATGGTGCTGCTCGACCGCTCCTCGGAGTAACTCGGGCACAGGAACGTCGCCACGCGGTTCGCCCCGGCGGTGCGGTTCACCCCGGTGGCGTAGGCCCCGACGGCCGGGTTCATGGTGCGGAACAGGTTGTCCTGCTCGATGTACGGCAGCACGGCCCACGTCCAGCCGAGGCTGGTGCCGCCGAGCGGGGCGCCCGACGACAGGGTGCCGGTGGCGTCGTGGTGGCCGTGCAGGCCGAGGGCCAGTTGCTTCAGGTTGTTGCTGCACCGCATCCGCGAGGCGGCTTCCCGCACCTTTTGAACCGCCGGCAGGAGCAGGCCGATGAGGATGGCGATGATGGCGATGACGACGAGCAGCTCGATGAGCGTGAACGCCGACCGACGGACGGGCCGAGAGCAGGCCGACATGCGAGTTCCTCCGAACGGGCCGAGTGGCCGAATGAAGACGGGACCGGGCGAACGCCGGCATGTTCCGGCACACCCATCTTCGACGGAGGGTGTGATCGGAGATGAGAAGAGTTTAATCGCCCGGAGTCCCGGTCGCAAGCAGAAAGCGACCGGGTCGAAGTGTCAGGCCGCGCCGCTGATGCTCTTGGCGCTTTCGAACAGCTTGCCCGCCGGCGGGGGCATGCCCGTCGGCCCGGTCGGGCCACCGGCCGAGCCGTTCCAGGCGTGCGCCCGCAGGCTGGCCAGCACCCGCTCGGCGATGCTCAGCGCCTCCCGCCCGTCCTCGCCCGTCACCCGAGGGGTGGCCCCCGACTTCACGCAGTCCACGAAGTGCCGCAGCTCGCTGGTCAGTTGGTCCCACTTGCGGTCGCCGTCCACGCCCAGGATTTCCAGGTGCTTGCCCCACACCTCGTCCTTCAGGCGGGCGCGGGCGGCGGTGTCCAATCGCTCCGGGTGCAGGCCGTGCCGCCGCAGGCTGTCGCTCTGCTGCACCAGGTGCAGGCGGCGGGTGTAGAAGTCGATGCCGGCGTAGCCTTCCGGTGCCCAGATCCGCATCCGTCGTTTCGGGCGGGCGGCGATGCGGCTGGCCGTCACGTGGGCCACGCACCCGCTCTCGAAGATGAACCGCGCGTTCACCATGTCCTCGTGCCCGCCGAACACCGCCGCGCCCACGGCATGCACTTCCTTCACCGGACTGCGGACGAGCGCGATGAGCAGGTCGATGTCGTGAATCATCAGGTCGAGCACGGCCCCGATGTCCACGCTCCGGCCGGTGTACGGGCCGTGCCGCTCGCTCTCGATGAACTTGGCCGTGATCGGCCGCTTCACCAACTCCTCGAACGCCGGGTTGAACCGCTCGATGTGCCCCACCTGGAAGGGCACGCCGGCGTGGGCGGCAAGGGCAACGAGTTCGTCGGCTTGCGCGACCGTCTGGCAGATCGGCTTCTCCACCAGCACCGGCACGCCGGCCTTCAAGAACTGCGCGGCGACCGGGTAGTGGGCGACGGTGGGGGTGGCAATGGATACGGCGTCGGCCATCGCCACGAGCGGCTCGTGCGAAGTGAACGGCCGGGTGCGGCACAGCTTGGCCACCTTCGCCGCCTGATCCGGGCTGGCGTCGACGACGCCCACCAGATCGACGTCCGGGAAGGTGGACAGGATGCGGGCGTGGTGCTGACCGAGGTGCCCGACCCCGACGACTGCGACTTTGAGCCGTGTCATGCCGTCCTAGCCTTTGCGAACCGCGGCCGGGTCGTCGTCCGTGGCGACCCGCCGGTGGGGGAATCGGTGAAGGGGCGAAGCATAGGGGAAAAATCCGGGCGCGGGAAGGGCAGTCCGACGAGCCGCGGCCGTGAGGGAGGGGTGTCTCTCATCCCGCTCCCTCGCGGTCGCGGCTCGTCGCATCACCCCACCAGCCGATGGCGGCCGGGGAAGCTGGCCCGCTTGACGGCCGGCGGCAGTTCCAGCAGCGGGGGCAGGTCGGCCCCGGACTGCCTGGCCTTCACCGCCACCGCCTTCGCCAGCGCCACGTTCAGCGAGTGCCCGGAGCGGTAGGCCACCACGTGCCCGACGAGGTCCACCCCGCACAGGGACAGGTCGCCGATCAGATCGAGCACCTTGTGGCGGGCCGGCTCGTTCGCGTGCCGCTGCTCGTTGTCGATCAGCCCGTTCGGGCCGAACACCAGCAGGTCGCGGGCGGTCAGGTGCTTGCCCACGCCGTGTTCGAGGAGGGTGAGCGCCTCGCGTTCGGTCACGAACGTGCGGCAGTTGGCCACCTGATCGGCGAACGTGTGCGGGGTCACCGGCATGGTGTGCGTCTGGCGGGGGATGTACGCCCCGTGGCCGTAGTCGAGGATGTACGTGGCGAGCAGGGCGTTGGATTGGTCGTCGGCCGGCGGGTGCAGCGACACCGTCGCACCGGCCTTGTTCACCGTGATGGTCTCTTCCACCGCCCAGATGGCCCGGCGGGCGGGTTGCGACTCGGTGCCGGCTTCGAGGACGGCATCGACGAACGCCTGGGCGGAGCCGTCGAGTCCGGGCGGTTCCGGGCCGTCGAGCTCGATCACACAGTTGTCGATGCGAAGGCCGGCGAGAGTGGCGAGCAGGTGTTCGACTAACGTGATGGCGCCGTCGCCCCCGCCGAGGGTGGTCCGCCGCTGTGTGCTGGTTACGAAGTCAACACGTGCCGGCAGAACGGGCACGCCGGACACGTCCGGGCGAACGAACAACACCCCGGCGTCGACCGGGGCGGGCAGGAGGCGAACCGTCACTTTCGCGCCGGTGATGAACCCGGGGCCGGACAGTTCGGCCGGTCGCCGTAGCGTCCGTTGGTGTCGGTAGCCGATGAGCTTCACGTGTTCCGCCTTGCGGTGAGCACACCATTTCCCAGTGGCGGCCGAGAGTTCGCCGTCACCTCCGACCCTGGGAATCCGTTCTGGTGGTCCGATAGGCGGGCACCCGCCTTCTTATATATGAATCGGCACGCCAAGCTTCCAGAATTACACAGCTCCCCTGGATTATCTAACACCGAGGTCCGACTGTAGCGTTTTTGGGGCTGAATCGCAAGCAAGGCGGGTGCCCAGGAGTTGCCCAGGCACCCGATTCTGCCGATTTTTCCGAATTGTTACTTCGGGGGAGTGGCCACCGGGCCACGAGCGTCGGTCGGAATGACGCCCGGCCCGAAGTCCTGCATGTTGGGCATTTTGATCGGGGCCGGGATCGGGCCGGGGGCTTTGCGGTAGCTGTTCAGGGTGGCGATCATCACTTCCGTGATGTCGATCCGCTTGGCCACGTAGAACGGCATGGCGGCCGTCGCCCGCAGCTTCAGGTCGATGTAGTTCTGAGACTCTTCCTCTTCCTTGGTCGTCGCTTCCGGGTAGGCGAACACGATGTCGTACCCGTTCGTGTCGACCACGCTCTTCACCACCTGGTTCACGTCGCCGAACAGCTCCTTCAGGTGCTTGCTGGCGTCGGCGTCGAGCTGCTCCTTGAGCGTCCGCTCCCGCTTCTCGAAGGCGTGCTGCTTGTCCTTCATCTGGTCGATGAGGGCGTTCCGCTTGGGCAGTTCGGTCGTCTTAGACAGCAGTTCGTTCATCGCCCCGAGGTCGTTCCGCATCTTCAGCAGTTCGATGGCCGCCGTGATGCGGGCGTTCTCCATCGTCACGGCGTAGTACTGCCACTTGTCGAACTTCTTCATCAGCAGGGCGACGTTGAACGCCGCCACCCGCGGCGGGTCGGTGCGAGTCGGGGCGGCCGGGGCGGGCGTGCCCCCACCCGCCGGCGGAGCTTGGGCCACCGCCGACCCCGCCAGCGCCACCGTCACCACCGCCGCCAGACACAGATACACGCGTTTCACTATGGCCCCTCCGTAGGCGAAACACCGCGACGGCTGGGGGTGTTCCGGTCCCCCGGCCGCCGTCCGGTTGGGTGCGGCGTCTGATCCTCACCTGTGTGTTCCGCGATCGGCGGGGGTTCTACCGTGCCATTCCACCGGCGTCAATGCGAAGGGGGGAATGGCAGAGGGTTGGGATGGGGACCGCG
>JANNVG010000464.1:0-2552 GCA_031414395.1 Fimbriiglobus sp. | reverse complement strand
CCAGCGGCAGTAGGCGTACACGGCGTGGAAGTGCGGCAGCAGCTTGCGCGGGAGCAGCACGGAGGCGACGGTGAAGTTCTCGGAATGCGAACGGGCGACGCGGGCGCAGTACCCCCGCGCGGCGAGCAGCCCCGGCGGGGGGCCGGGGCTGTCGGGGCCGTGGCGGCTCAGTTCGGCGGCGAAATCCCAGCGGCTCACTTCTTTGCTTCGAGAATGCGGATTTGCGTGCTCAGGTACAGCGGACCGGCGTCGGTCGGGAACTCGGCCTCCACGTAGATCGCCTTGAACCCCGCCTTCGGGCGGCCGATCGTCCGCATCTCCTCGCCCTTGTGGTGCGTCACCCCCGGATCCTTCGCCACTAGGTCTTGCGCCGACCACCGCGCCTTGCGGAAGTCGCGGGTGTCCGACTCGGCCGACCACTGGCGGATGGAGTTCACCTTGTCGCCGAACGTGTACGTGAACTTCAACTCACCCCGCGGTGTCTCCTCGAACTTCCACCCGAGGCTCGGCATCTTGGTGTCGAAGATCTGCGTGCGGGCGAACCCGGCAAGCGTGTTCACCGCCCGCATCGGGATCGTTTCCTTGTTTCCCTTCGCGTCCACCTCTTGCAGGCCGTGCCCGGCGTTCGGCACGTAGCACACATACTTGTCGCCCTTCAACTCGTCCCAGTAGGTATTCAGCGCGTCCTGCGGCCAGTACGGGTCGTTGGTGCCGTGGATGAGCATCTTCGGCACGGTGATGGCGTCCTTGTAAATGAACGGGTCCACCATCTGCCACAGGCTCTTCCCGTCGGTCGTGTCGGGAATCGGCACCAGCTTGGCCCGCGTGTAGTCGGCGATCATCTCGCTCGGCTTGCCGAACGCCTTCACCTGGTTCTGCATCTGCACCGGGAAGTTGAGCGTATCGATCACCATCGGGGCGATGGCCTTCACCCGCTTGTCGCCGCTCGCGGCGGTCAGCCAACTCGTCCACCCCCGCTTGCTCGCGCCGGTGATGACGAACTGCTTCACGTCGCCTTTCAACTCCTCCTTCATGAAGGCTTGCAGTGCGTCCATCGACCGCACCACGCTCTTCACCATCGGGAAGAGCAGCGGCCAACTGTCGTCCTTCGTGTCCAGATACCGCACGAAGGTCTCGGCGATGAGCGCGTCTTCCACCAGCCGGCCGACCTTGTCGTCCTTCGGGTCGGTCGGCGTGGTGGTCAGCTTCTTCGTCTTCGGGTCGACGTACAGCGGCTGCTTGGGGATGCCGAACAGCACCGCCACCGGCGCGCCCACCTTCTCGGCGATCGAAAGACCGAGGGCCGACGAGGTGGGCGAGGCCGACCCGCCGGAGTTCAGCAGCACCATCGTCGGCTGCACCTTCGCCCCCTTCGGGACGAACACTTGCAGGTCGTGCGTCCACGCGATCTCGTGCCACGTCTGCGAGGTGAGGGTGAGGGTGTACACGGCGCTGCCGTTCGCCTCGGTCTTGTCCTTCAGCTTCCACGTGAACGACTTGTCCTCTTTCGACACGTAATCCTTCAGGGCGGTCGGCGGCTTGTCGTCGGCGACCGCGGGCAGGGCGACCGCGACCAGCAGGGCGGAGAGGGCGAAACGCATGGAGTGACTCCGGGCAGACGGGGGGAGAGGCGGCGACGGAATCTTTCTACTCACCGCCGCCACGGCGGGGTGTCGGTGTCGTCGTCCGGCGGCTCGTACTGCCGCTGCCGGCGGGCGGCCTGCATCAGTTGGAAGTTGTTCACGGCGAGCAAGGCGAACCAGATGGTCATGAACATGCCCGGCCGCACCCATTCGACGAACCAGTCGGGCAGGGCGTCGTACACCGCCGCCGGGATCAGCCCGGCCAGCCGCAGCGCGCCGTACACGCCCAACAGGAGCGCCACCACGAAGGACAGCCCGTGTGCGAACACGTCCGGGTTGCGGGCACCGAACATGGCGAGCAACTCGCGGAACACCCGCCCGCCGTCGAGCGGCAGAATGGGGAGCAGGTTGAGCAGGTTCCAGAACAGGTTCATCAGGTACAGGAAGTACAGGGCGTTGAGCAGGTAGGCGTGGACCGCCACCTTCTCCCCCTTCCACCCGACCGCGCCGAGGGTGAGGTACGCCAGCAGGCACAGGAGGAAGCCGGCCACCGGCCCGGCCAGGGCCACGAGCATCCGCTGCCACGCCGCCCGTGGGGCCACGTCCGCCTCGGCGTACCCGCCGAACCCGTGCAAGGTGATCGCCGACCACGACCCGAACGCGCGATAGGCCAGCGCGTGGCCCAGCTCGTGGACCAGAATGGACACGAACCCGCACACCACCCAAATGAGCAGATTGAGCCACGTGTTGCCGGGCGAGACCTGGCAGACGTTGAACCCGAGCAGGGCCATGATGACCCAGAACAAGATGCCGACCCGCACGGGGATGGGGCCGAGCGGGAACCGCACGTCGAGCGGGGTGTGGGAATCGACACCGATCATTGGGCGGGTCCGGGGGTGTTCGCGTGGGGCCGGCGGGTGCATCTTAGCCGGAATCGCAATTGTAGCCGGGGTCTGTTACCCGGGTCGG
>JANNVG010000463.1:0-3117 GCA_031414395.1 Fimbriiglobus sp. | reverse complement strand
TGACCACCCAGGCGGCTCACGCCGCCGGTTCACCAAGAACCCTCTTATGTCCCCCCGCACGCTCACCATTGCTCTGGTCGGCAACCCGAACACCGGGAAATCGACCTTGTTTAATGCCCTTTCCGGGCTGCGGCAGCACGTCGGCAACTACCCCGGCGTGACGGTCGAGATGAAGAAGGGGCACTTCACCCACGCCGACCGGCGATTCGATCTCATCGACCTGCCCGGCACCTACAGCCTCGCCGCACGCAGCCCGGATGAACTCGTCGCGGTCGATCTGCTCCTGGGTCGGCGCGCGGAAGAGCCACCGCCCGACGTGATCCTGAGCATCGTCGATGCCAGCAACCTGGACCGCCACTTGTACCTGACGACGCAGGTGATGGAGTTGGGCGTGCCGGTGGTGCTGGCCGTCAACATGATCGACGTGGCGGCGGCGCAGGGCGTGACGGTGGACGTGGCCAAGCTGGCCGCCGCGACCGGGCTGACGGTGGTGCCCGTGCAGGCGAACAAGGGCACAGGGTTGACCGAACTGAAAGACGCACTGCTGAAGGCGGCCGACGGGCACCACGCCCCGAACCCGCCCGCCCTTCCGCCGCAACTCGAAACCGAGGCGACCGCACTACTCGCCGGGTTGAACGGGCAGGTGCCGTTGTTCCTCGCCCGTCGGGTGCTGCTCGACGTGAACGGGGCGACGGAAACCTGGTTCGTGACCGAGCACGGCGAGCCGCTCCGCCAGCGGGTGATCGACGCCCGCAAGCGGATGGCCGACGCCGGTGCCGCGGTGCCGGCGTGCGAGGCGAAGGCCCGCTACGGGTACATCCGCTCCGTGACGGCCGCGGCGGTGACGAAGCCGGCCGTGCGGGTGAAGAGCGCGAGCGACGGGATCGACCGCGTGCTGACGCACCGGATTTGGGGCACGCTCGCCTTCTTCGCCGTCATGTTCCTCATGTTCTGGAGCATCTTCACCGCCGCCGCCCCGCTCATGGACCTGATCGACGGCGGGTTCACGGCCGCGGGCAAAGCGGTGGAAGGAGCGATGCCACCCGGCCCGCTGCGGTCGCTGATCGTGGACGGCATCATCGCGGGCGTCGGCGGGGTGGTGGTGTTCCTGCCGCAGATCCTGATCCTGTTCGCGTTCATCGCCGTGCTCGAAGACTGCGGGTACATGGCCCGCGCCGCGTTCCTCATGGACCGCCTGATGAGCCGGTGCGGGATGAGCGGCAAATCCTTCATCCCGCTCTTGAGCAGTGTGGCGTGCGCCGTGCCGGGCGTCATGGCCACGCGGGTGATCGAGAACCGCTCCGACCGCCTGGCCACCATTCTTGTGGCCCCGCTCATGTCGTGCTCGGCCCGCATCCCCGTCTACTCACTCATGATCTCGCTCTTCCTGCCGGAGGAATCGACCTTCGCCCAGGCCGCGGTCATGTTCGCCATGTACATGCTCGGCTTCATCCTGGCCCCGCTGGTGGCGTGGGTACTCCGCAAGACGCTGCTGAAGGGCGACCCCAGCCTGTTCGTGATGGAGTTGCCGACGTACAAGGTGCCGTCGCTCAAGACGGTCGCCCTCCGCGTGTTCGACGCCGCCTGGCAGTTCCTCAAGCGGGCCGGCACGGTCATCTTCGCCAGCATGGTCGTCATCTGGGCGCTGCAATACTTCCCGAACACGAACACCGCGGGCGACAACTACGAAGGGCTGGTGGCGACGGCGGAAGAAAGCGAGGACGCGAAGAAGGTGAAGGAGTTGAAGGCGGAGTGGCAGGAGAACAGCGCGCTCGGCCGCACCGGGCACGCCCTCGAACCCGTGTTCGCGCCGCTCGGGTGGGACTGGAAGATCGGCATGGCGACGCTCGCCAGCTTCCCCGCCCGCGAGGTGATCGTCGGCACCCTGCGGATTCTGTACCAGGCCGATGACGTCGAGGACGGCAAGCCCGATACTCTCGGCACGGAGATCGGCAAGGAGTTGGACGAGGACGCCGAGCGGAAGAAGTACCGCGTGCCCATCGCGCTGTCAGTGATGGTGTTCTTCGCCCTGTGCGCGCAGTGCGCGAGCACGCTGGCGGTCATCCGCCGCGAGACGCGGAGCTGGCGGTGGCCGCTGTTCAGCTTCGCGTACATGACCGCCCTGGCGTACATCGGCGCGCTCGTCACGTATCAGGTGGGCAAGCTCATCGTGGGGGCGATGTCATGACCCCGGAACTATGGCTGGTGGGCGGCATCGTGGTGCTGGCGGTGGCGTACTTGGCGTGGACGGCGTGGCGCACCGTGGCGGGCACGCGGAAGGGGTGCGGCAGCGGCTGCGGCAAGTGTGCGACGCCCGCGGAGCCGGCAAAGCCCGGTCGGCGTGCGCTGCCGATGACGTCTTCGTAGGGCGGGCGAGCCGGCGCTTCGCCGGCGACCCCCGCCGCGTGTGACAGTGGCGGGGGTCGCCGGCGAAGCGCCGACTCGCCCGCACTACCAGAACTCTCCCGCCGCGTGTGACAGTGGCGGGTGCGCCGGTCTTGCGGCTCGACCCGCCCTACCAGAACTCTTCACACGCCTCACTCTTGTCGGGCGGGTACGTGTACATATCGTCAGAGCGGCGGGCGGGACTGCCCCGCGCGCGCACGTCTCTTCAACCAGGAAGGCAAGTCATGACGCGGTTCAACGGGCTGATGGCGGCGGCGGTGCTGGTGGCGGCCGTCGGCGGGCTGACGGCGGAAGACAAGAAGGAGCCGGCGAAGGCGGAGCCGGTCAAGTTCGACGCCACCAAAATCGAAGGCAAGTGGATGACGACCGAGTTCGTGAAGTACGGCGAGAAGGTGGACACGAAGGACATGAAAGACCCGTCGGTGTTCACCAAGGACACCATCAAGGTGAAGACGGCGCTCGGCGAGTTCGAGTTCAAGTACACCATCGACGCGAAGGCCGACCCGGTCGCCGTCGACATGGAGATCACCGCCCCCGAGGGGTTCAAGGGCGGCAAGGCGAAGGGCATCCTCAAGCTGGACGGCGACAAACTGATGCTCACCTACGACAGCGACCCGGAGTCGAAGGCCCGCCCGGCCAAGTTCGAGAGCAAGAAGGACTCGAAGGTGATGAGCCTGGTGTTCACCCGCGCGAAGGACGAGAAGAAGGACA
>JANNVG010000462.1:0-1854 GCA_031414395.1 Fimbriiglobus sp. | reverse complement strand
CGGCGCCCCAAGCGCAGCGCGGGCGGCGGGGGTGGGGTGCCAACAACGTGTGGTACACCAGTGAGGACACCACGGGGAGACATGAGACACGAGACGAACTCACCCCCCTGTCTCCTGTCTCCTGTCTCCTGTCTCCTGTCTTCCCAACGGCACTGCCGCCGCCTGTCCGCCCGCGCCCGCAGCTCCTTCCGCTTCGCCTTCGGCCTGCTCCCCCGCCCGCAGGCCGACGCTATGCACGCCCTGTACGCCTACCTGCGGCTGACGGATGATCTGGCCGACGGGCCGGGTGAAGTGAGTGCGAAGCGCACCGCACTCGCCCGCTGGCGCACGCGGCTGACCGACGCGCTCCACGGCGTTTACTCGCACCGCACGCACGCCGCCCTGCACCACACCGCCCGCACCTACGGCATTCCGGATGTCGAACTGACCGCCCCCATCGACGGCGGCGAACGCGACTTGAGCGGCGAGCCGTTCCGCACGTTCGACGAGTTAAAACTGTACTGCCGTCAGGTGGCGGGCGTGGTCGGGCTGGCGTGCGTCCGCATCTGGGGCGTGAAGCCCGGCGTGGCGTGGGAACAAGTGGAACCGCTCGCCGAGGCCGCGGGGCTGGCGTTCCAGCTCACCAACATCCTCCGCGACCTGGGCGAAGACCGCGCCAACGGGCGGGTGTACCTGCCGGCCGACGAACTCGCCCGCTTGGACTGCCCGCCGGAGCAGTGGGGAGACACGCCACAGTTCCGCGACCTGATGCGGTTTCAAACCGACCGCGTTCGCGGTTTGTATCAACAGAGCGCGCCACTCGCGGGGCTGGTGTCGCCGCACGGCCGGGCGGTGTTCACCCTGATGAGCCGGGCGTACCGCGGCCTGCTCGACCGAGTGGCCGGCGCGGGGTCGGGCGTGCTCACACGACGGGTGCGCATCTCGCGGTGGGCGAAGCTGACCCTGCTGGCACGAGCGGCGGTAAACAAATGGACCGGGTGACGGTAGTGGGCGGCGGGCTGGCGGGGCTGGCGGCGGCGGTCGCGCTCGCCCCGCGGGGGTTCGCCGTCACCGTGCTGGAAAGCCGGCAGCGGCTGGGCGGTCGCGCGTCGTCGTTCGTCGATCCCACCTCCGGGCAGACCATCGACGCCTGCCAACACGTCAGCATGGGGTGCTGCACCAACTTCCACCACCTGTGCGACGTGGTCGGCGTGCGGCAACTCCTCGCGCCGCAGAAGACGCTGTACTTTCAAACGCCCGACGGCCGCATCAGCCGATTCAAAGCCGACCCGTGGCCGGCCCCGCTGCACCTCGGCCGGGCGCTGGCGGCGGCACACTACCTGACCGCGGCCGACAAGATGCGCGTCGGGTATGCCCTGCTCCGGATGCTGGCCGAATCGCCGGACGCCGACCCGCCGTTGCGGGAGTGGCTGACAACGCACGGTCAGTCCGACCGCGCCATCGACCGCTTCTGGGGCGTGGTGCTGACGAGCGCGTTGAACGAAACCGTGGACCGGGTGGGGTTGAAGTACGCCCGCAAGGTGTTCCGCGACGGGTTCGTGCGGCACCACGATGCGTTCACCGTCCACGTGCCGACGGTGCCGCTGGCCGAACTGTACGGCGACGAACTGCGGGGCTGGTTGAGTCAACACGGCGTGACGGTGCGCGAGAACGCGGGGGTGCGAACTGTTGAAAACCTACCCCCCCCGCCCCCCTCCCTACGAGGGAAGGGGGAGTCCGCACCCACTCCCCCCCCTTCTTCTCAGGACGGGGGGGGCCGGGGGGGGGGAGGGTTCTGGCAAACCACTCACCGCGCCGGCACCTCACTCCCGACCGATCACGTCATCCTGGCCGTGCCGTTCGACCGCGTGCTTT
>JANNVG010000461.1:0-3075 GCA_031414395.1 Fimbriiglobus sp. | reverse complement strand
TACGTCGGCGTGCTGGCGATCGAGTGGTTCCAGGACGGCCCGCGGTTGCTGGCGAACGAGATGGCCCCACGGGTCCACAACAGCGGCCACTGGACGACCGAGGGGGCGATCACGAGCCAGTTCGAGAATCACGTGCGGGCGGTGTGCGGGCTGCCGCTCGGGAGTGCGGCGGCGGTCGGGCACTCGGCCCTGTTCAACCTGATCGGGAGTCGGCCCGACTTCGCCGAGGTGCTTTCCATCCCGAACGCTCACTTGCACTGGTACGGGAAGGAGCCGAAGCCGCGGCGGAAGGTGGGGCACGTCACGCTGACCGCGACCGACGCCGACGAGCGGAACAAGCTGGCCGACGAGTTCGTGCGGCGGATCGACCCGCGGGTACAATGACGGGACTTCACGGGGGCGACCGATGACGACGGCCACTCGACCCACCGCGGACACACACCTCGCCGCCATTTTCGGCCGCTTGTGGGACGACCGCGCCGCCCTCACGCCCGTGGTCGCTCGGCACGTCCTTACGCTCAAATTCGCCGACGCGGACGTGGCTCGGATGCGGGAGTTGAACGACAAGAACCGGACGGGGAGGTTGACCGCGGACGAAGCGGACGAACTGGACGACTTCCTTCGGGCGGCAGACCTCCTTGCCATCCTCCAGTCGAAAGCCAGGATGCGGTTGTAAGTCGGGCCGTCCGACGGCAACACGAGGAGGATTCGCCGTGGGCGAGTGCAACTACTACCTGAAAGCGCGGTTCCAGGACGAAGACGAGGCGGCGAAAGCTCGCCCCCGGTTGGCCGCGCTGCTCGCCGAAGGTGAGCGGGCCTACGACTTTTGGCAAGCCGCCCGCATGTCGGATGAGCCGGTAATGTCCGCCGATGACTTTTGGTCTCAGTTTCGCCAACAGTTCCCGCTCACCACCGGCTACCTCGGAGAACTGGCCGGTGTCGAAGACTGGGACGACGAGCTGGTCGGGCACCTCGGCAGCCTTGTCGATCCCGATTCAACCGAACCCGCTCCGCCCGCGATTCTCACCCAAGACGGCGAGACACTTCTGCTCCAACTCAACATGATCTGGCACTTCTCAGATATGGGGTTTCTCGAACGGTACTGTTTCTTGGAACTCGACGCACTCGACGTCGGCAGCATCTCCGACGAAACGGTCGAGGAACAGTTCACCGAGTTGACGGGCCGCGAGATTGATCCGGACTTTGATCCATTCGACGCCATTTGGGTGTAATCCGGCATCGGGTATCGCAGCGCATTACGCCGCGTCGCGGAGGTCGGTCGCTTCCTCGTCGGGCATTGGGGTCAGGTCGGCCCCGCGTGCGGCCAGGTCTTTCAGCTCGGCGACGATGCTCGTGTTCATCACCGTTTCCAGTTCGGCCAGTGCCCGCGCCACCGGCGCGCCGTCCATCACCCGGTGGTCGAAGTGGACCCGCACCGGCAGCGAATAGTCCGCCGTCAGCAGACCGTAGTTCACGCTCGTCGTCAGCGGGGAGATCAGGTTCAGCGCGGTCGCCCCGTCGCCGGCCGTCACGCTCACCCCGAACGTGCCGAACACCCGCATCCGCCACCGCTGGCTGGCGTTCGCCGCGTACCACCACGCCAGTCGCCGCAGCGGGGCGGGCAGGCGGCTGTAGCGGATCAGGCGGTCGAACGAGCGGATGTGCTCGACCGGGTGCGTCCGCCAGCGGTGCAGGTGCTGCACCAGTTGGCGGAGCGGCTGCTGGTCCGGGTGGCGGATGTGCCCGAAGAAGACGGCCGGCTCGCCCTTGTACTCGCGCTCGACGGCCACCGTGGCCACGCTCTCGTCGGACTGGAACAGGTGCGGCCAGGGGAAGGGCATGTACGCCCGGCGGAGTTCGGGGCGGCGGGCGGCCACAATCGCGTAGGCCTTGGTGAACAGCAGCACCCACGACGGCGGGTGCGCGAACAGCTTGCGGGCGAGGGCGACCGGGGCGACGTTGACGGCCCGCTCGACGGTGACGGTGGGCACCCGCCGGCCGGCGTGCAGCAGGTCGGCGATCCACCGGCGGGGGAGGGGGAGGGGCATCCGCTGCCCGGTCACGACGGCCATCGGCGATCCTTCGCGCGGCGCGGGCGGGGGTGGGCGTGGAATGATGACGGAAGTGCGCGGGCGGTGCAAGGGCGAGTTGGAACCGGGAACGCAGTGACCGGGTTGGGGGATGAACCCGGTCACTGCGTTCCCGGTTCCACATTTACGCCGCCGCCCCGGTCACCAACTTCAGCAGTTCGGCCGGGTGGGCGAGCATGAACGTCGGGTTCATGCCGGCCAGCAGCTCCGGCGCGTGGAACCCCCACGCCACCGCCGCCACGCTCACCCCCGCCTTCTTCGCCGCGTCTAAATCCCGGCTCTCGTCGCCCACGTACACGAACTCCGCCCGCTCCACCTTCTCCCGCTTGCGGATCTTGCGGATGGCCCGCGCCTTGCCGAACAACTGCGGGGTGCCGACCACGAACGCGAACAGGTGCTCGACGCCGTTGGCCGCCAGGCACTTGCGGATGTTCGCCTCCTGGTTGCTGCTCAGGATGCCCAGGCGGGTGCCGGTGGCGTGCAGGGCGGTCAGGGCGTCGGCCACGCCGGCGTGCAGCTTCAGGTGCGGGGCGTGCTCGGCCGCCTTCGCCTGGAACGCGCGAATGAGCTTGGGCATCTTCCAGAACGTCGCCCCCACCGCCTTCAGCACCTGGCGGGTGGGCATGTGGCGGGCGGCGTGCAGGTCGGCGAACGGCTTCAGCCCCAGCTGCGGGCCGATCTCCTGGAAGATTTGCACGGCGGACATCATGGAGTCGGCCAGCGTGCCGTCGAAGTCGAACACCACCAACCGGAAGCTCATGGCCACGGCCTCGAACGAACGTGGGGGAATGATACCACGCGGCGGGGGTGCGAACGAGACCCGCCGGCCGCGGATCGTGTTGGCGTCGGCCGGCACACGCACCTACACCAAGGAGGTGCCGCGAGTCGAGCGGCACTCCGGACGGGTGGCCGACTCTCGCCGAGAGTCGGACGGGGGGCCGACGCCTGGGAAGCCGGCGTGGAGCGAGTGACGGCTGACACCAAC
>JANNVG010000460.1:0-14904 GCA_031414395.1 Fimbriiglobus sp. | reverse complement strand
CGTGGCGGGGGTCGCCGGGCTGCGCCCGTCTCGCCCGCCCTACAAGAGGTGTTCGCGCCGAACCTGACGGGTCGTGCGGACCCCACCCGACTGGTGCTCCTGTCACTCCTTCGGGGCCACCTTCTCCCACCTCTGAAGGAGAGCGTCCGTCCGCTCGGCGAGTTTCTCGTTCCGATCGAGCTGTCGATCCGTCCGCTCGGCGAGTTTCTCGTTCCGATCGAACTGTCGATCCGCCCAGTCGAGTTGGCGCTCATACCGCTGCCAGGGGTCTTCCGTTTGGCTCGGTACGGCCACAGGGGTGACAAACATCGCGATAACCACCAGGGTCACGGGAAACGCCAGCGTCGCGCCCACGGCGATGAGGAGGATGAGGACGCGATTTCGTTTGAATCTCCTCTGTTGCTCACTGAGGGTGTCCACATACTCGCGGATCGCGCGCACCTCTCTCACCAACGCCCGGTTGGTTTCTACGAGATCCTTGAGAGCCTGTTCGCGGTCGGCGTGCGAATCCATTGTCGGCCCTCACGTCGGCCAAGTCGGTAGGGGTCGAACCATCGGCGGATGTCGGGTCTCCACCCTGTTGGAGTTCACGCTTCCGCGTGATTCGGGATCCCGCGTCACGTTGAAGCGTGAACTCCAACACCCGACGTTGAGCGCTAGACCACCCGCTGCGCTCTCACCCGATTTTGAACTCGAACTTGGCGAAGAAGAGCATCTTCTTGTCGCCGGTGCGGTACAGCTCCTCCAGCATCAGTTCCAGGTCCGGCTTCACCTTCGTCGGCTTGAGCAGGCCGGTGCCGTTGTCGATGCTGAACTTCACCTCCTTGTCCCACGCCACCATCCCCCGCTCCAGCCACACGGTCAGCTTCTTGATTCCGCGGTCGGTCTTCACCACGATGGTGTCGCCGTTGATGATGTCGGCCGAGAAGCTGGCCGCCTTCGGGGTGATGTCCGGCCGCTCCGCCTTCTTCTCGGTCAGGGTGTTCGCCGCCTGCAGTTCGCTCACGCCGATCCAGTAGAAGCGGTCGTCGGTCGGGCGGAAGGTGTGCCAGGCGTCGAACCGGTTGCCGTCCATCCGCAGCGCGTTCAGCCCCCGCACCCGCCTCTTCGGGGCCATCCACTCGAAGACGGTCGGCACCTCCGCCGACTCCCACCCGGCCCCGTGCCCCTTGTAGATGACGAGCGTGGCGTAGTACCCGTAGGGCAGCCAGTTCTGGTACAGGCTGCGCAGCCCGGCGGTGCCCGGCGACCACTCGCCCGTGACGGTGTAGATGGCCACCTTCTGCGCGTTCTTGGCGTAGTCGCGGTAGAACTGGTGGACCGGGGCGGCGGCCATGGCCACCACCCCGGCGAAGGAGTCCGGGCGGCTCATGGCCAGGTCGAGGGCGAAGTTGGCCCCCTGCCCGAAGCCGAACGCGAACACGCGGTCCTGGTCGATGCTGAACTTGCGGGACAGGTCGCGGAGGGCCGTGGTGATGATCCGGTGGTCGCCGCCCATGTGGTCGAAGTTCTTGCCGCTGAACGCCGGCGCCCACTCGGGGGCGATCAGGATGTACCCGTTCCGCTCGCACTCGCCGGCCAGCAGGCCGATCATCCGGGCCGCGTCCACGCTCGGGTCCTGGATGGCCACCACCACCGGGTACGCGCGGCCGTGGTGGTACTCCCGCGGCAGGCGGATGAAGTAGTTCACCCCCTCGCTGTCGTTGGCCGTCTGGGAGGAGGTGATGCGGAAGGTGTCGGGGGCGCCGCTCTCCTTCGCGTCGATCGCCTTGCCCCGCCGCTTGGCCAGGTTCTCGGCGTCGATGGGCGGCAGCAGCGACACGATCTGCGCGACCTCGTCCGGGTCGAGGGCGGTGCCCGTCTGCTGGTACTTCCGCAGGACGGCGGCGCGGTCGTTGTACCCCCGCTCGTTCAGGTACGCGGTGAGCATCACGCGGGTGCCCCACAGCTTGGTCGCCAGGGCCGGCTCGTTCGTCTGCCCGCCCTTGCCCTTCAGCCAGCCGCTCACCGCGATGGACAAATCCTTCCCCGCGTCGTGCGTGGGCGGGGGCCGCCCGGCGTCCCGCTCGCGGGCCGCGCTCATCGCCTTCTGCACGAACGTGTCGATGCGGTCGAGCGCGTCCGGGTGCAGTTCGGTCAGCACCGCCTCGGCCGCCGCCACCACGCTTTTCAGGTCGGCCGGCACCGCCTTGCCCGGCACTTTCGGCATCAGGTGAACCCCGCCCACCGCCGCCGCCGTCAGCTGCGCGTCCGACACGCTCACCTCGTCGATCAGGTCGCGCAGGTGGCGGCGGGTGGCCGCGTACCTCGGCTGGAGGGTTTCGACGGTCGCCTTCAGCTTGGTCATGCGGTCGAGTGCCGCCTTGTCCGCCGCCTTCGGCTGGTACGCCTTCAGGTAGTCGCCGGCCACCTGGTACTGCCCGGCGCCGACGGCCAGTTCCAACTCGCCGAGGGTGTAGTCCACTTCCGCCTTGTCGATGGCCGCCGACACCACGTCGAACTTGTCGGCCGCGTCCTTCTGCCACGCCCACGGGCAGTCCTTCTTCGCCAGTGCCAGCTCGGCCTTCGCCTCGTCCCGCCACCCGCACTCGAACAGGAACTCGGCCACCTTCACCCGCTTCATCGGGTCGGGCACGGGCAGCCAGCCGTCCCGCAGGGTGGGGTGGTTGGCCAGCAGTTGCCGCACCACCGCCGGGCCGAACAGCGGGTCGGTCGGGGCGTACGCCTGCCGCATCTTGTGCGTGAGCGAGGTGAGGTAGATCTGCTTCGGGGTGAGGATGTTGACCACCTGCACGATCCGCTCGCCCGGCCCGCGGCCGGCGTCGTAGGTGGTGGTGCGGCGGCCGTCGGCGTTGAACCCGCCGACGCTCTGCTTGCTGCCGGGCGGCACCACCGGCGCCGCCTGCCCCTCCTGCGACGACCGCCGGTACTCGAGCGTCTTCTCGTCCTTCGTCACGCCCTTGATGAGCTGAATGTTCTTCTTCGCGTTGTTGCTGAAGTAGACCCACCGCGGGCCGCTGCTCATGAAGTCGCACGGGAAGGTCAGGTCGAGCGGGCTGTCGAGCACGGCCGTCGCGCTCGTCTCCTTGCCGTGCTTGCCGCGGATGGTGAACCCGTCCGGGAACACGACCGCGTCTTGCGCGGTGACGGCCGCCGAGACGAACAGGAGCGACGCGAACAGGGCGGGTCGGCGGAGCATGGCATTCCCCAACGGGTCGGGCGGGTCGGACGATCTGTTATTGTCCCCGACCGGCGGGTGCGGTCAAGCGGACAGTTGCCCCGGCGGCGGTCGGGTGGGAGAATACCCGTCACCGGGCGTCGAACGGAGAACGGGCCGGACGGCCCGGGCGTTGGAGGGGTGGGAATGCCGATCGCGTTTCGCTGTCCGAAGTGCCGCAACAAACTGAGCACCGCCAAGCGGAAGGCGGGCACGCTCGTCGGCTGCCCCGGCTGTGGGGTCGATGTGCGGGTGCCGTCGGCCGACAGGCTCGACCCGCAGGTGGAGCGACTGCTGGCGACGGCCGGCGCGCGGGCCGGGGGGGACGGTGAGGCGGCGATGCCGGAAGTGGAAGCGGAGGACGACCCGCCGCCCGCCCCGCTCCCCCCGCCCGCTCCGGTGGCCCGCCGGCCGAAGCCTGCCCCGCCCGCGCCGGCCAAGCTGAACGACCTGCCGCTGTTCGAGCGGGAAGACTTCGCCGAGCTGCTGGAGAAGGGCGGCGACTCGGACGCCGACGAGACGCCGCTGCCGCTGCCGCCCGCACCGGCCGCGACCGCGCAAGCCGACGGGTTCGTCGTCACCCGCGGCACGGCCATCATGGTGCTGGTGTCGGTGGTGGTACTGCTCGGGTTGGCGTTCGCGGCGGGCTTCCTGGTGGGCAACCGGGGGTAGCGTTAATCTTCTGTAGCCGGCCTCTGTGAGGCCGGGCCGACCGGGGTCACAAACCCCGGCTACAACAAAACGTCGCTACCCTCTGGTCTCACTCGGTCGCCCACGCCGGCGGGGTCACTTGCCCGTTCGCGGCGAGCGCCCTCGCACTCACTTGCAGCACCCGCAGGAAGCCCTCGCTGTCGGCGTGGTCGAACGCGCCGATGGCTTCCATGCTGGCGTTCGCCTCGGAATACATCTGGTGCGGCACGTCGGCGGCACTCTCGAACGTGGCGTTCCCCTTGTACAGCGTCAGCGCCACCGTGCCCGTCACCAGGTTCACCACCGGCTTCATGGCTTCGCGGGCCATGTGCGTGGCCAGGTCGAACCCGTACCCCTGGTAAATCTGCTTCGCCACGAACAGGCTCAGTTGGTCGAACAGCTCCCGCGCCCGGCGGTCGATCACCAGTTGCAGCAGGTAGGCGTAGGCGGTGCCGAGCAGCTCCATCCCCGGCGCTTCGTACACCCCGCGGCTCTTAATTCCAACGAAACGGTTCTCGACGAGGTGCGTGCAGATGCCGACGGCGTGCTTGCCACCGATGGCGTTGGCTTGTTGAATGGCCTGGAACGCGGTGGTGGCTTTGCCGTTGATCGACACCGGCCGGCCCTTCTCGAACCGCACCGTCACCGTCTCCGGCTTGTCCGGGGCGTCTTGCGGCTTCACCCCCATGCCGGGCGTCACGAACCACGGCGACGTGGTGAGGTGTTCGAGCTTGCCGGCTTCGTGCGTTAACCCCAGCAGGTTCGCGTCGGTGCTGTACGGGGCGTCTTTGGTCGCGGTGATCGGCAGCTTGTGGCTGTTGCAGTAGTCGATCATCTCCGTTCGCCCGCCGAACCGCTTCAGGAACGCCGGATCCCGCCACGGGGCGTACACGCTCACCTCCGGGGCGAGCATGTTGGTACACAACTGAAACCGCACCTGATCGTTGCCGCGGCCGGTCGCCCCGTGGCCGAGCACGCCGATCTTCCGCTTCGCCATTTCCGGGATCATGCCCGCCACGATCACATGCCGGCCGATGCCGGTCGTGTTCCAGTACCGCCCCTCGTAGCACGCCTGAAACTGAATCACCTCCAGCCCGCTCTCGGCGATCATGTCGTGCAGCGGGATGGCGATGTAGTCCGTCGCCCCGCACGCCCGCATCCGCGTCTCGATAGTGCTGAAATCGGTCTCGTCGGGTTGGGCGATGTCGGCGGTGAAGCAGACCACGTTCACGCCGTGGTCGGTCAGCCACTTGGTGACGGTGCAGGAGTCCAGCCCGCCGGAGGCGGCGAACGCGACGGTCTTGCCTTTGAGATCTGCGACGGTGGTCATCGGCGGCCCGGAGGTTGGGTGCGGAATGTGGGATATGATAGCGGGCATGTCGTTCCTCCCCTACCCGCTGTCCGAGTACACCGTCCAGGTGGTCGGCTTCGGCCTCGCCCTGCTGGGGGCGGTGGCCGGCGTCATCGGCACGTTCGCGGTGGTGCGTCGGCAGAGCCTGCAAGGGGACGCCGTGTCGCACGCCGCACTGCCCGGCGTGGCGATCGCATTCCTGCTCGGCGGGCGCTCCCCACTGGTGCTGGTGCTCGGCGGGGCGGTGGCCGGGTGGGTGGCGATGCGGCTGGTGAGCGGCATCGTGCGACGAAGCCGCATCCCGTTTGATTCGGCTCTGGCCGGCGTGCTGGCGGTGTTCTTCGGCGCGGGGTTGGTGCTCATCACCTACATGCGGAACCTGCTGAAGCGTCCGCCCGGCGGCGGGTTCGAGGAGTGGCTGAAGCCGCACCTCGCCGACCTCCGCAACAGCCCGCTCGAAGCGTACCTGTTCGGCCAAGCTGCATTTCTGAACGTGCTCGACCTGTGGCCGATTGGTCTGCTCGGCGGCGGGGCGGTGCTGGTGGCGGTGCTGTGCTGGAAAGAGTTCAAGCTCATCAGCTTCGATGCCGACTTCGCCGCGAGTCTCGGTTACAGCACACGCTGGATCGATGCCCTACTCACCACACTCGTGGTGCTGGCGGTGGTGATCGGGCTGCAATCGGTGGGCGTGGTGTTGATGAGCGCGCTACTCGTAGCCCCGGCGACGGCCGCCCGCCAGTGGACGAACCGTCTCGGCCTGATGGCCACACTCGCGGCGGTGTTCGGGGCGGTGGCCGGGTTCGGTGGCGAGGTGTTGGCCCACGTGTGCAGCACCGAAGGGAAGTCGGTGCCGACCGGCCCGACGGTGGTGCTGTGTGCGTCGGGGATTGTGCTGCTGTCGCTGCTGTTCGGCAGCAAGCGGGGGCTGGTTCTTCGTGGTCTGCTCGCTCCGCGAGCGGTTCCGGATTCCGCTCGCGGAGCGAGCAGACCACTTTAATACCGCCACTCCAATCCCACCGTCACCCCTTGAACCCAGAAGTCGGAGCGGGTGAACGGCACCCGCGGGCGGTCGCCCACCCCGCCGGCGGACTGCGTCAGATCGACCACCCGGTCGAGTTGGTCGGCGGCCCGCACCACGTCGCTCAGGTAGGTGAAGGTGTACCCGACGGACAACCGGAAGTGTTCCCGCAGGAAAACCCCCACCCGCACGTTCGCTTCGGGCAGCACTGCGAACACGGTGCGCTCACGTTGACCGATATTCGACGGCTGGCCGAACACCGCACTCGGGAAGAAGCTCGCGTCGTTGCCGGCGGTGGCGACCGTCTGCCCGCTGACCCGCACCACCTCCCGTGTGGCCCCGAACGACACCCGCCCGCCGACCTCGGCGAACATTCCCAGGAATCGCACATCCGTTCGCAGGCCGAGCGTGCCGCCGTGGAACGAGTTGCGGGCGTCGATCTGGTCCGTCGCCGACGAGCGGTAAACTACTCCGGCGGCGTCCGCGAACTCCGCCCGCTGGTCGAAGCGGAGGCCGTCGTTCACCAGGAAATGGCGATACCCGGCGAGGGCCGACAACCGATAGGCGGTGAATGGCCCGCTCCAAGCCGTCAACTCGCGGGTCGCCACCGCCTCCCACCCTTGCGCCCGCAGCGTGCGGCTCACCGTCAAGTCGCCGTGCATCCGCGGGTGGTAAATGAGCACCACGTCTTCGGTCCCCGTGCGGGCGTTCACGAGCGGCCGACCGAGGTACGCCTCCTGGTTCACCCCGCCGCGGCCGAACGTGTTCTCGACCGTTTTCGACCCGAGGAACTGATACCCCAGCTCCACACCCCACACGGCACTGCCGGGCACCCGCGCCCCCAAGACCGTCCGCAGCCCGTGGAACTCGCCGCGGGGTTGCGTCCCGCTGAACCGGGTGACGGTGTTCGGGGCGCCCAGCACGGGCGGGCCGAAGCGGTTGGCGGTGACGAGCGGCGGCAGTTTGTCGCTGGGTGTCCACGCGAGCAGGTAATCGGCCGACAGCCACCACTGCGGCAGGACGTCCGGGTCGTACTGCGCGGTCGGTTCAACTGAAACGGATTCCGTTACAGACACCGGCTGAATGGGGCGTGAAATGGACTGACCGTTCGGCAGGTCTTCCGGAGCGAGCGGGAGCGCCGACGGCTCGCCCTCCCGCGGCACTTGGGCGCCGGCGACGGTGGCGAGCAGCAACAGAACGACGGCGGCTCGGAGCATAGCGGGGGTATGCCAGAGGCGGTGAGGAGAGTAAAGGTGAAGCAGGGCCGTTCCGAGTTTCAAACTGGCAGGTGATGGACGAACCGCGACCGCCAGGGAGCGGAGACGGACCCAACGCATGTCCCGCTCCCTGGCGGTCGCGGCTCGTGGCACCCCGACAACGGAATGGCCCTGCACCATCTTCCAGGGCGACCAACGGGAGCGGGTGTCGCCAGCCCGCTCCCGTTGGTCGCGGCGAAGATGGTGGTTGCGGAAAAATCCTTCGCCCTCCACTTCCCACACCGACCCGCCCCGCTAGAATCACAAACTTCCTCCCTCTCCGATCTTCGGGGAGGGTCGCGTTTTTTGCGGGTGAGTAGTCATGGCCAAGCAGGTGACGGCCCAGGTGAAGCTCCAGTGCCCAGGCGGGTCGGCGACCCCGGCCCCGCCGGTCGGTCCGGCCCTCGGCCAGCACGGGGTGAACATCGGCCAGTTCGTGAAGCAGTTCAACGACCGCACCAACGCCCCGGACCTGAAAGGGCTGATGCTGCCGGTCATCATCACCGTGTACTCGGACCGCTCGTTCGAGTTCAAGATCAAGTCGCCCCCGGCGGCGGTGCTGATCAAGTTGGCCTGCAAGATCCCGCCCGAGAAGAAGAAGGGCGGCGGCGTGATCCCGGCCGACGCCAAGAAGGCGGGCAAGTACAAGGGGTTCACCATCAGCCAGAAGCAGCTGCTGGAAATCGCCACCAAGAAGCAGGCCGACCTGAACGCCCGCGACGTGGAACACGCCGCCCGCATCATCGCCGGCAGCGCCCGCAGCATGGGCATCATCGTCATCGACTGACCCTCGTTCCCACGCCCCGCGTGGGAACGGCCGTTTGGACGCTCTGCGGCCATGAGCGAATCACGGACGCGGAGCGTCCAACACGCGGTTCCCACGCGGAGCGTGGGAACCAGTTCCCTCCCGCACCCCTCGCACCGCGAAGGGGGAGGGGCGAGTTCCCCGCGAACCCGCCCCGCCAACCGGAGTCCGAGTTCATGGCGAAAGAGAAAGCCGCGGCCACCGCGCCGCCGGCGGACGCACTTCCGACCGCGACCCCCCAGCCGACCCCCGCGCTGGCGCCGACGCCCAAAGCGGAGGACGTCACCCCCCGCAAGAAGAAGAAGCCGGGCGTGTCGCCGAAGCGGGGCAAGAAGCTGAAGTCGCAGCTCCGCAACATCGAGAAGAAGATCGAGGCGGTCGGCACCGTCAACCTGAAAGCGGGCGTCGCTCTGCTCAAGCAGGTGAAGCGGGCCAAGTTCGACGAGACCGTCGAGTTGCACATCAACCTGGGCATCGACCCGGCGCAGTCGGATCAGGCGGTCCGGGGCACCGTCAGTCTGCCGCACGGCATCGGCAAGAGCGTGCGGGTGGCCGTGTTCTGCCAGGGCGACAAGGTCGCCCAGGCGAAGGCCGCCGGCGCGGACGTGGCCGGCGGGGCCGACCTGGTCGAGCGCATCCAGAAAGAGAACTTCCTCGACTTCGACGTGGCCATCACCACCCAAGACATGATGCCCCAGGTGGCCAAGCTGGGTAAGGTGCTCGGCCCCCGCGGCCTGATGCCCACCCCGAAGGCAGGCACCGTGGTGTCGGCCAACGCCGACATCGCCGCCGTGGTGAAGGAGTTCAAGGCGGGGAAGGTGGAGTACCGGGCGGACAAGACCGGCCAAGTCCACGTGGGCGTCGGCAAGATGAGCTTCGACGAGCAAAAGTTGGTGGACAACATCAACACCCTGATGGACGCCGTGCGGGCGGCCAAGCCGAGCGGGGTGAAGGGCAACTACATCAACGGCATCGTGCTGTCGGCCACCCAGTGCCCCGGCATCCCCCTCACCATCTAAGTGATCAGTCATTAGTGATGAGTCATCAGTGCCCGGCCGGGCCGAACTGGTGACTCATGACAAATGGCTAGTGACTGAGGACTACGAAGATGAGCAAAGCGATCAAGCAACTCGAGTTGGACGACCTGCGGAAGGCGCTCACGGGCGTGAAAGACTACGTCCTGCTCGAGCCGATCAAGCTGGACTCGGCCACCGAGTACAACTTCCGCAAGAACCTCCGCACGAAGAACGTCCGCGTCAAGCTGGTGAAGAACAGCTACGCCAAGAAGGTGTTCTCGGAGATGGGGGTGAACGCCCCCGCCCTGACCGGCCCGACCCTCCTGTGCTGGGGCAGCGACAGCCCGAAGGGACTGGGCACGGCCGTCGATACGGCGATGAAAGAATCGAAGAAGGATCCGAAGGCCCCGGACAAGCTGAAGGAGCGGACGGGCATCGTGGAAGGGCTGCCGATGCCCCTGGCCGCGATGAAGAACGTGCCGACCCGCTTGGAAGCCGTCGGCGAGATCATCTCCGCCGTGAACGCCCCCGGCTCGGCCATCGCCGGCGCCCTGGTCGGCCCGGCCAGCCAACTGGTCGGCATCCTGAAGGCGATCGAAGAGAAGACGCCGGAACCGGAACCGGAAGCCGCCCCCGTCCCCGCGGCCTGATGTTGAGACCAACACGAGCCGCGACCGCAAGGGAGCGGTGGAGGGCCAAGACCGCGCCCTTGCGGTCGCGGCTCGTCCGAACGCGGCTCGTCCACCCGAACCAGCTATTACGCCCCCCGCCGGCCGCTTCACCGGCAACCACCCCCGACCCGAAAGGACCTCCCATGAGCGCCGTGGCCGAACTGGGCGACAAGCTCGCCAAACTGACCATCGCCGAAGCGGTGGAACTGAAGAACTACCTGAAAGAGAAGTACCAGATCGAGCCGGCCGCCGGCGCCGTGATGGCGGCTCCGGTCGGCGGCGGCGGCGGTGCCGAAGTTAAGAAAGAAGAGCCGACCGAGTTCAACGTGGTCCTCGAAGGCGCCGACCCGGCCAAGAAGATCAACGTCATCAAGGTGGTCCGCGAGTTGACCGGCCAGGGGTTGGCCGAAGCGAAGGCGACCGTGGAAGGCGCCCCGAAGAACATCAAGGAGAACGTGGACAAGAAGACCGCCGAAGACCTGAAGAAGAAGCTGGAAGACGCCGGCGGGAAAGTGTCCGTCAAGCCGGCGTAACCAGAATTAGTGGCACAGGCATTCCTGCCTGTGCTTCCTCGCACCCAGCACAGGCATTCCTGCCTGTGCCACCCGAATGGAGTGGGTTTGTGGGTTTGCGGGTTCGGACGAATTCACCGTCTCGGCAGTCTCGGCAAAAGAAAAAAGAATTCCCGGCGCTGGTGGTCTTGACTCTTGACCCCCCGCTCCGGGTACACTATTTTTATAAGTTGCGTCCAGTCGATTTTTCGGGCACGCCGTTCGCACCGTGGTCGGACCCACTTGGCGAGCCGGTGTGCCCAGAATCGCGTAGCAAGTGGTGACAATGCGCGCAGCCCACCTGCTTCAGCCCGCGATCTGCTTCCCCCGAAACGTCTCGGCCCGCGAACCTTCACCCGACTTCCCCCTGTCTGCACGGTGGCCCGCACTCATCCCGAGCGTGGGCGACCGGCGGGCGGGTCTCGTGAAGTCGGCGGCGGTCGTGGCGTCCGCACCTGCGCCGGTTCGATCCCTCACTCCCGACACCAATAACGCTTTCGCCCGGTAGCCGCAAGCCCCATTGCCGAATTTCCCCGGCGACCCTGGCGCGTGCCCCCGTGTCGATCCGTTTTGCTGTGTCCGGTCAGGAGCCGACCCCCGATGACCATCCCTGCCAACCGCATCATCGCCCCGACCGACGAACGCCGCTTCGAGCAGTTCGGCGACGCCGCGCCGGTGCCGCCGCTCACCGACATTCAGACCCGCTCCTACGCCCGCTTCCTCCAACTGGACGTGATGCCCGACCGCCGCACGCCCACCGGCCTGGAAGGGGTGCTGCAAGAAATCTTCCCCATCGAGAGCTACGACAAGAAGGTCAGTCTGGAATACAGCCGGTACGAGCTGGGCAAGCCCCGCTACGACCCGGACGAGTGCCGCCAACTGCGGCTCACCTACGGCCGCCCGTTCCGCGTCTGGCTGCGGCTGAAGAAGGCCGACGGCACGCAGTTGGAAGAAGAAGTGTACCTGGGCGACATGCCCATCATGATCGGCGGCGGCGAGTTCATCATCAACGGGGCCGAGCGGGTGGTGGTGTCGCAGTTGCACCGTAGCCCCGGCGTCGACTTCGTGTGCGAGCGGGAGGGCGACCGCGACCTGCACTCGTGCCGGGTCATCCCCGAGCGGGGCAGTTGGATCGAGATCAACTGCACCAAGAAGGACACCCTGGGCGTCCGCATCGACCAGTCCGGCAAGTTCAGCGCCCTCACCCTGTTGCGGGCGATGGACCCGCAGTACGGCCGCACGGCCGGCCTGCTGACCGAGTTCTACCCGCACATCGAGAAGGTGAAGTTCGGCAAGGACGCCACCGCCCTGCGGGCGCGGCTGGTCGGCGACCCGGAGAACGGCGTGCTCGGGTGCATCGCCGTCGACGACGTGATCGACCCCGAAACGGGCGAGGTGTACCTGGACGCCGGCAAGGGGTTCAGCAACGCCGTCGTCGATAAGGCGATCGCCGCCCACATCAAAGAGTTGACCATCCTGCCGTTCCCGACCGACCCGATCATCCTCCAGTCGCTCGCCGACGACGCCACCGAGAGCCACGAGCAGGCCCTGCTGAAGATCTACCAGCGGCTGCGGCCGGGCAACCCGCCCCAACTGGAGAAGGCCCGCGACCTGTTCCGCGAGAAGTTCAACGACCAGAACCGCTACCGCCTGGGGCGGGTCGGCCGCTTCCGCATCAACCGCAAGTTCGACCAGAACGTGCCCGAAACGGAGATGACCCTGCGGGCGGTCGACTTCGTCAACGCCATCAAGTACCTGCTGCAACTGCGGAGCAGCACCGCCGGCGTGGTGGTGGACGACATCGACCACCTGGGCAACCGCCGCCTGCGGACCATCGACGAACTGGCCGCCGACGAGATGCGGAAGGGGTTCCTGAAGCTCCGCCGCACCGTGCAAGAGCGGATGGCCATCAAGGACGCGGAAGAGATGTCCCCCCGCACGCTCATCAACCCGAAGAGCGTGTCCGCGGCCATCGAGTACTTCTTCGGCCGGTCGGAACTCAGCCAGGTGGTGGACCAGACGAACCCGCTGTCGCAACTGACGCACGAGCGCCGCCTGTCGGCCCTCGGGCCAGGGGGCCTGAACCGCAAGCGGGCCGGGTTCGAGGTGCGGGACGTGCACATCTCGCACTACGGCCGCATCTGCCCCATCGAGACGCCCGAGGGGACGAACATCGGCCTGATCTCGAGCCTCGCCATCTTCGCCGAGATCGACGAGTACGGGTTCCTCACCACCCCGTACCGCAAGCTGAACAAGGGCAAGCTGACGAACGACCCGCCGATGCCCCTGCGGGCGGACGAGGAGAGCACCCTGCGGCTGGCCCCGGCCGACACCGAGGTGGAGAAGGACAAGATCAAGCTGGAGCGGGTGAACGGCCGCGCGAGCGGCGAACTGACCGGCATCCTGGCCACCGAACTGGACTACCTGGACGTGTCGCCCAAGCAGATGGTGGGCGTGTCGGCCGGCCTCATCCCGTTCTTGGAGCACGACGACGCCAACCGCGCGCTCATGGGGTCGAACATGCAGCGGCAGGCGGTGCCCCTGCTCGTGACCGAGCCGCCCATCGTGTGCACCGGCCTGGAGCGGGAAGTGGCCCGGCACAGCGGCATGCTGGTGAAGGCGCAGGAAGACGGCACGGTGGTGTACGCCGACAGCGAGCGGATCAAGATCGAGGAGAAGGACAAGATCGTCCGCGAGTACGTGATGCGGAAGTTCCACGGGCTGAACGAGCGGACGTGCCTGAACCAGAAGCCGATCATCGCGCTCGGGCAGAAGGTGAAGAAGAACCAGACGCTGGCCGACGGCGCCGCCACCCACCAGGGCGAACTGGCCCTCGGCCGGAACGTGCTCGTCGCGTTCATGTCGTGGGAGGGGTACAACTTCGAAGACGCCATCATCATCAGCGAGCGGCTGGTCAAGAACGACACGTACACCTCGATCCACATCGAGGAGTTCGACATCGAGATCCGCGAGACGAAACTCGGCAAGGAGGAGTTCACCCGCGACATCCCGAACGTGTCGCCGAAGGCGCTGAACAACCTGGACGACAACGGCATCGTGCGGATCGGCACGTTCGTCAAGCCGGGCGACATCCTGGTGGGCAAGGTGTCGCCCAAGAGCCGGTCGGAGCTGACGCCGGAGGAGAAGCTGCTGCACGCCATCTTCGGCCGGGCCGGCGAGGACGTGAAGAACGACAGCCTGGAAGTGCCGTCGGGCGTCGAGGGCGTCGTCATCCAGACGCACAAGTTCAGCCGCCGGGCGAGCATGACGGAGGACGAGCGGAAGGACCTCATCAAGGAGGAGCGGCGGATCGAGACGGACTACGCGGAGAAGATCGCCAGCCAGTTCCGCGAGTTCATCGACGCCCTGTCGGACGTGGTGGACAAGAAGGAGCTGAAGGGCAAAGACAAGTCGGTGTTCGGGTCGGACAAGGACGACAAGGTGGTGGCCGAGCAGGCCCGCGGGTTCAAGATGGACGACCTGGACATCCGCACGCCCGACAAGCTGAAGGCGGCCAACAAGATCTACACCCGCCACTGGGAGCGGCTCCAGTTCTTCATCGACGAGCAGGAGCGGAAGTCGAACAGCCTGAAGCGGGGCGACGAGCTGCCCACCGGCGTGCAGCAGATGGTGAAGGTGTACGTGGCCACCAAGCGGGTGATTTCGGTCGGCGACAAGATGGCCGGCCGGCACGGGAACAAGGGCGTGATCAGCAAGGTGCTGCCGGAAGAGGACATGCCGTTCCTCAAGGACGGCACGCCGGTGGACATCATCCTCAACCCGCTCGGCGTGCCCAGCCGCATGAACGTGGGGCAGATCCTGGAGACGCACCTGGGGTACGCCGCCAGCAAGCTCAACTTCCGCGCCATCACCCCGGTGTTCGACGGGGCGAGCGAGGAGGAGATCAAGGCGGTGTTCAAGGAGGCGGGCATCGACGACAGCGGTAAGAGCATCCTGTTCGACGGCCGCACCGGGGAGAAGTTCGAGCAGCCCGTGACGGTGGGCTACATGTACATGCTCAAATTGCACCACCTGGTCGACGACAAGGTGCACGCCCGCGCCACCGGCCCGTACTCGCTCATCACCCAGCAGCCGCTGGGCGGCAAGGCGCGGTTCGGCGGGCAGCGGTTCGGCGAGATGGAGGTGTGGGCGCTCGAGGCCTACGGCGCCGCCTACATCCTCCAGGAGTTGCTGACGGTGAAGTCGGACGACGTGGAGGGCCGCACCAAGATCTACGAGAGCATGGTGAAGGGCGAGAACACGCTGGAAGCCGGCACGCCCGCCAGCTTCGACGTGCTCACCCACGAGATCCGCGGGCTGGGTCTGAAC
>JANNVG010000459.1:0-1639 GCA_031414395.1 Fimbriiglobus sp. | reverse complement strand
GCCGGGTTGGAGATGACCCGGCGGCTCACGCCGCTCGGCTCGCCGGAACAGGGACGTGGCGCGAACCCCGTTCCCCCTGCCGTGGTCTTGTACCGATCCGACGCACACCCGCAGGGAGGTTCCGAGTGCAAGGCCCCGTTGTCGATCCGCCCGTCGAGTCCGACCCCGCCACCTCAACCCCAGCGACCCCGATCGACAGACCCGGCGGCAGCCGCGAGTTGCTCAAGCTGGCCGCCCCGCTCATCGTCAGCCAGAGTTTCATGACGGTGCAGGTGTTCATCGACTCGCTGCTGCTCAGTTGGCACGACGCCCGCGAGATGGCCGCCACCCTGCCGGCGATGCTCTGGTTCTGGCAACTGTTCGGCCTGCTGCAAGTGACGGCCGGGTACGTGTCCACGTTCGTCGCGCAGTACACCGGGGCGAACCGCCCGCTCCGCGTGGGGCCGGCCGTGTGGCAGGGCATCCACTTCGCGTGGATCGCCGGGCTGCTGTTCCTGCTCATGGTGCCGGTCGCGCCGTTCCTGATGCTGCTCGGCAACCCGACGCCCGAGTTGCACGCCCACGAGACGACGTACCTGCGGTGTCTGAGTTGCGCCGCCCTGCCGATGCTGGTGATGGCGGCCGTCAACGGCTTCTTCTCCGGCCGCGGGCAGACGTGGACGGTGCTGTTCATTGAGGCGGTGGGCACGGCGGTGAACGTGGCCCTCGCGCTGGTGTTCGTGTTCGGCGAGGCGGGCGTGCCGAAGTTGGGCCTGCCGGGCATCGCCGGCGTGGCCGAAGGGGGCATCGCCGCGGCCGGCTGGTGTACGGTCGCCGGCTCGTGGGTGTCGGCGGCGGTGGCCCTGCTGCTGTTCGTGCGGAAGCGATACCGCACCGAGTTCAACAGCCTGAGCGGGTGGAAGTTCGACCGCCCGCTGTTCGAGCGGCTGCTCAAGTTCGGCGGGCCGGCCGGCATGCAGATGTTCCTCGACGTGATGGTGTTCAACGTGTTCGTGCTGCTCGTCGGCCGGCTGGGGGAGGCCGCGACCGGGGCGACGACCATGGCCATCCGCCTGAACATGGTGGCCTTCCTGCCGATGATGGGCCTGGGGCAGGCGATCTGCATCCTGGTCGGGCAGCGGCTCGGCGCGGATCAACCTGATGTCGCCGAGAAGACGACCTACACCGGCTTCCGCTGGATGTTCGGGTACATGGCCGTGATCGCCGCAGTCTACCTGTTCCTGCCGAAGACACTCGTGGCCCTGTTCCAGAGCGACCGCGAGATCGCCAACTACGAGGCGGTGGCGGAGTTGGTGCCGGGGTTGCTGGCGTGCGTGGCCGTGTACTCGCTGGCCGAGGCCGGCAACCTGGCGTTCGCCTTCGCCCTCCGCGGGGCCGGCGACACCAGGTTCGTGTCCCGCGTCACGTTCGCCCTCGGCTGGCCGGTGATGGTCATCCCCACCTTCGTCGTGTACCAACTCGGCGCCAGCCTGTACTGGGCGTGGGGCTTCGCCACCGCGTACATCTTCGTCATGGCCGTCTGCTTCTGGCTGCGGTTCCGCACCGGCAAGTGGAAGACCATGCGGGTGATCGAGGCGGCCCCGGCGGACGAGGACGGCGCGGAGACCTCACCCCCCGGCCCCCTCTCCCAGGGGAGAGG
>JANNVG010000458.1:0-2981 GCA_031414395.1 Fimbriiglobus sp. | reverse complement strand
TGCAGGTACTGCTTGGGCCGGTCAAGGTGGTAGAAGAGGCCGCAGCAGAAGATCGCGTCGAAGGGGCCGTACTTCGCCACGTTCCAGGCGTCGTCTCGCACGAATTCGAGGTTCTTCAGGCCCGTGCGGGCCTTCACATGTTCACACGCGGCGATGTTCGTCTCGCGCACGTCGAGCCCGAAGGACTGGAAGCCCATGCGTGCGAATTCCGTGGCGTAGCCCCCCTCAAGGCATCCGAGGTCGGCGATGCGGTACTTCGATTTGTCGCCGGGGAACACGGCATCGAGCACGTGCTTGGCGGCGAGGAACCATGGGTGGCGGTCCATCGTGGGGCCGCTGCCGGGCCGGGTTTCGCTGCCGTCGGCCAGGCGAATGTTGTGTTGAATGAATTCGATGGGCATCCTTGCCCCTCCAGCTCGGTGCGAATCGGGGTCGTGTCGGCGGGCAGTTTGCCAAAAATGGGGAAGCTGTGGAAGGCGAGTTGTCGAAGCGGGTGTACCTTGGGTGCAGGACTCGGTTTGCAGGAGCGATTGCTTGAGGGTACATCCGCGGACGGAATCCCGTCGTTGGACGGGAAAACCGATCCCCCAAACCCCCCGGATTCGCCATGCCCTTCCGCGGACCCACTCCGGCCGAGGTCGACGCCGTCATTGACAGCCTCCTTCCCCTCATCGCCGGCCACTCCAACGACCCCTTCGCCCACGCTGCCGACATGACCTTCGCCGAAATGGAAACCGCGGCCAACCTCGCCAACGAAGGCATCGATGCCGGCTGGCGCGTTCTCGCCCCGGGAGGGCAGATCGAACTCGCCGTGGACTATTTGTGGAAGCCGTAGTGATTCAATTGTGTTTGTGGAGATTGCGAATCGTCACGTGTCAGCTTTCATCGACGATTTGAACTGCGGGTGCGGAGTTGGAATCGTTGCGGAAGTGCGGCGGGCGAGAATGGGTGGCCTCAAAGGCGCAGCTGCACGCGTTGGAATCGACGTTACGGTCACGGGGTCGCCCCCGAATGGAGAAGCCGGAATAAATGGGCCGAAATTAAAGGTGAGTGTCTCGAATGGCACAAAGTTAAGCGGATTTCCCCTTCTTTTTCAGGCGTTTTCGCAATTCCGAACGCGGCTTGTTGAGCAGGTCGTACTCCTTGGGCCGGCGTTTCCTCGCACGCGGTTCCACCCGGTTCGGGCGGTGCGGGTTCACCCGCAGCTTCAACGGCACCTCCACCTGCAACGCCTGGCACAACCACCGCACCGCATCCGCAAAGCTGATCCGTTCCACCGGCACCTCCTGGCGCCGCGCCGCCTCCAGCATCACCAGTCGAACCAGGTTGTACACCAGCGCATACATCGTCAATTCCTTCTCGACGCCTTCCACCGTCTTGCAGTGCAGCACGTCCATCTTCAGCGTCGTCTTCAAATGGGCGAAGTTCGTTTCGATTTCCCAGCGTCGGCCGTACAACGCGGCCAACTCCGACGCCGGGTACTCCGCCGGATCGAGCAGCGTCGTCGACAACGTGACCTGCCGCGTCCGGCGGCCGGGGATCGCAACCGAGTACCGCACCTCCCGCACCCGGATCGATTCGGGCAGGGCCGCGTACTCCTCCGCCTCCATCCACTTCGGACGCTCTCTCGGCTTCACGTATTCCACCAGTTGATCGCACTTGCCCAGGCGTTTCACCCACCTCGACGTGGGCAGGCCCTTCACGCCCTGCTTGCGGGTTTGCCGGGTGGCGTTTCGACGCCCCGGGCGGAAGTTCACGAGTTGCTGGTGGTGGGTGCGGAACAGGCCGAAGACGCCGCGCAGGCCCAGCAAAGCCAGGTGGACGAACGAGGAGAGGCCGCGGTCGCCGACGAGGATGTCGCCCGCCTCCAAGTGCGGGTGGGCCTGCCTGGCCTGGGTCATGTCGTGCGTGCGGCAGGGGGCGGACACGATCGACACGAGGAAGCCGGTGGCCGCCTGGAAGAGGGCCATCAGGTGCATGAGCGGGAAGCCGCACCCCGGGGCCTGCGCGCCCGGCTGGCCGAACTTCTTCTGCAAGGCGGAGGTGTCGGGCATGGAGGTGTTCGAACCGTCGAGGAGGAAGGTGCGGTGGCCGCGCCAGCGGCCCTCGCCGGCGGACGACACGGGCAGACGCTCGGCAACCTGTGCGAGCAATCCGCGGAACACGTCCAGGGGAATGCGGCTGCGGGCCAGGCCGTAGGCTTCGCCGGTGCAGTCGACGTTGCCCAGCCGCGGCACGTGGGAGCAGGCGGTGTTGCCGTGGAGGATCTGGAGCGCGAACAGGTGGATGGTGGTGACGGGATCGAGGAGTCGTTCGCGCCATTGGTAGCCGAGGTCGCGGCAGAGTAGGCGGATGGAATCGGGGGTGAGCCAGTTGTCGAGTTCGGACTTGATTCGCGCGATGGCGGCGGTGATACTGAGAGCCATCCTTGGCCTCCGGTTGTCGTGTTGCGTGAGATACAACACTGTGACCGGGGGCCTCGGTTTTGGGGAGGCGAATCGGCAGCAAACGGGGGATTATCCGCCGCAATCCGTTAATCAGAAATGACTTACGCTTAACTTTGTGCCATTCGTGACTGTACCGTGACTGTCCCCTTTTCTATCCTTCGTTAGTGTCCCCTTTTCTGATCCCCGGGTGGAAATCTTCTCCCAATCTTCCCTGTGAGTCGACTACACATACTCGCGTAACTGCTTAGAGTAAGGATTCACGCCAAATTAAATTACCGTTACAACATCGGGCTGTCATCTGAGAATTCATGTGCTGGCAACTAAAATCCGGCAACTTATTTTGGCGCGGATCCTAACCTTCTTTTCAATCCAACAAACGCCACTTTTCCCCTAAGTTCTGAATGCCAAAGGGGAACATGGCATTGTTGCACCTTGTGTCTTGTTTTCAGATCGGAAAGGGGCTGGCCATGATCCGCAAAGTCTTCGTGGTGTTGGCTGTGGCTACATTGGCACACGGTTCGGCACAAGGGCAGG
>JANNVG010000457.1:0-6368 GCA_031414395.1 Fimbriiglobus sp. | reverse complement strand
TTGCGGCGTTGTTGTTGGGTCCACGGGGGGTGTGGCCCGCGTGTGTTTTGTGCACCCCTGGGTCTTACCCCGGGGTTTCCCCGGCAGCGGCCGTACACACTTCGCGCCGTCCGCCGGGCATGATGCTACCACGCCGGCCGCTATACTGAAAGCTTGACGCCGACCGATGGCGTTCGTTTCAGGAGCCGGAGCAATGGCCGGGCACAGCCACTCGGCGAACATCGCCGTTCGCAAGGGGAAGCAGGACAAGGCGCGGGCGAAGCTGTTCAGCAAGCTGTCGCGGTACATCATGATCGCCGCCAAGGGGGGCGGGGGCGACCCGGACACGAACCTGCGGTTGCGGTACGCCATCGACAAGGCCCGCGGCGTGAGCATGCCGAAGGACAACATCGAGCGGGCGGTGAAGAAGGGCACGGGCGAGCTGGAAGGCGAGACGCTCGAAGAAGTGACCTACGAGGGGTACAGCCCCGGCGGGGTGGCCATCCTGGTGGAAGCACTCACCGACAACCGTGCCCGCACCAGCGGGGACGTGCGGATCATCTTCGAGAAGGCGGGCGGGAACATGGGCCAGCCGGGGTGCGTCGGCTACCTGTTCGACCGCAAGGGGCTGATCCTGCTCGACGCCAAGGAGTACCCGGACGAGGACGAAGTCATGACCGCCGCCCTGGAGGCCGAGGCCGACGACTTCCAGAAGGACGGCGACGTGTACGCCGTCACCACCGACCCGACCACGTTCAACACGGTGCTCGACGCCATCGTCGCCGCCGGGTACGAGACCATCGAGGCCGAGTTGAAGCAGATCCCGAAGGCGTACACCGAGGTGGAGGTGGACATGGGCAAGCGGATCGTGCGGCTGATGGACGCGCTGGACAACAACGACGACGTGCAGAGCGTGTACACCACGGCGAATTTGACGGCCGAGATGCACGCGGAGTAACGGTCAGCCGCCGTCCGCGGCGGACGGTGGGGCGGGCACCGCTCGCCGACAGACGTCGATGAATTCGGCGCGAAGGCGCTGCTTTTCGGCCTGATCGAGTGCCCGACCGATCACCCGACTGGCCGCCGTCAGCAGGCGGCGGTCCACATCCTGCGGGATGCCGCGGGCGCTGTTGTATTCGGTCAGCGTGGCCGCGAGTTCAGCCTGATCCAGAGTCGTGGCCACCTCGGCGATTGCAGGGGCGAACACCGCCAGTGCGGATTGTGGCAAGCCGGGTGGCGTGACGAGTCGCCGCTCGTGCGTCATGAACCCGCGAAGGGTGTCCGCATCCCACTCCAGCCGAGTGTCCACCTCTTGTCGCATGAGTTGCGACTGGTTCCGCTCGCTCGGCACGATACCGAGCAGGTGGACGCGAACCCCGTGTTCCTGTGCCTGCTGCACGCCGACCCGGAGGTCTTCATCCCCGGCGAGCAGGACGACATCGCTCATCGCCCGATTCCGCGCCAGTGCGATCATGTCGGTGATGATGAGGGAATCCACCCCCTTCTGCTCGCCGACGCTGTTCACCCGGGTCGGGAGTTCGGCCGGCATCAGTCCGTAAGTCGCGAATCCACCCCCTTCTGCTCGCCGACGCTGTTCACCATCCCCAACCGCAACTTGACGTTATCCATGTTGGCCAGAGCGAGCTGGTGAGCCGTCGGCCCTGACGACGTGCCGTCGTACCAGTACACCCGAAGGAGTTCACCGCCGGATCGCTCACTCCCGAACGTGATGAGGTCGCCGATCACACGCTCGTTGTCCAGCCGCAGTTCCCCGCGCGGGCGGTTGGCTCCTGTGAGCAGAGTGCTGCCGGCCGCGGACAGGTACCCCGCATCCACGAAGATGGCGTACCGGGTCATGACGTGATGACGTGGGGGAAAAAAGAAAGGGGCTTCTCGTAAAGAGAACCCCCTAGAACGCTTCGCCATTGAAAAAAAGCGGCTAAGCGGAGGGAAGTATACCCGCCCCACGGCTGGTGTCAAGCACCCGGTCGCAAATCAACCCCGTGTCGCGGGCGTCCGCTCGAACCCCGCCGCCCGCCCACCGCTCCCTAGAATTGCTTCCCTTCCCGCGGATCATCGCACACCCATGAACGAACTGTTCCAGGCGGCCGGGTACGCGGCGCTGGTGTACCTGCTGTTCAACTACGCCGTGTCGTTCGGCAGCGGGCGGCCACTCACCGACGCCATCAACCCGAACCGCCACTTCCTGCCGCTGGCCGCCGTCGGCCTGTTCGGGTCGGCCTACTCGCTGCTCTTACAGGGGTCGTACCACACCGGCCAGTCGCAACTGGAACTGCTGTGGGCGCTGGTGTCGCGGGAGCGACACGCCGAGCCGCAGGTGGTCGGGGCGGCGGCGTGCGTGGTGTTCGGCCTAGCCCTGCTGCTCCTCTGGTTCTGGTGCTACTGGCGGCTGCCCCGCGACCCCCGCACGTTCTCGCAGAACCCGAAGGACATGCGGGCCGAGTACACCCGCGCGCTGCGGCACTACGTGCGGTGGGAGGGCGGGCTGGACTTCGCCATGCTGTGCGAGGTGCGGGACGGCACGCACACCGTGCTGGCCGAGGGGGCGTCCGACAAGGACATCGCCCGCGGGGTGGTGCGGCTGCCCATGTACGGGTCGGGCGTCATCCAACTGGACCCGGTGAAGATGGCCGCCGAACAAAAGGACCGCTGGCGGAGCGAGAGCCGCAAGCTGTTCGACCACCTGCCCGCACTGGAAGAGATGGTGCTGCCCGTGCGGCAGGGGAAGACGGTGGGCGTGTGCGTGGACGTGCGGTACGGGGCCTTGTTCATCGAAATCCTCGACCGCCCAGACGACACCGGCAGCGTGTGGCTGTACCTGTTCGCGTCCAGCTTGAACCAGCACGAGGTGACGACGCAGACCGCCACCAAGCACTTCTCCGGACTGGTGCAGGCCGTGCGGCACATCCGCGGCGGCCTGAGCAAGGGGTGAGGCGAAGTTCCAGGTTCCAGGTTCCAGGTTCCAAGTTGAAGACAGACAGCGGATCGAACTTGGAACCTGGAACCTGGAACTTGGAACTCAGACCACCGGCGTCAGGGTCACGTCGATCACCTGGTAGTACAGGGTCGTGCGGCCGGTGAACCCGGAGTCGGTGCCGACCATCAGCCACAGGTTGCCGTCGGCGTCGCTCCGCACGACGTGGCTGCCCGTCCGCGTGACCGACGTGTACGACGACGTGAGCGTCGGCGGGAGGCCGTTGGCGATGTCCCCGATGACGGTGGCGTAGGTGCCGCTGTTCCGCTGGTTCCCTTTGTCCACGTTCAGGCGGATTTCGTTCGGCTGAGCCGTCACCGTCGTCGGCTCGGTCGCCCCGCCGCCGACCTTGAGTGACACGCTCTCCGCCGGCGGGCCACCGCCGCCGATCAACCCGGCCGGCACGTCCGACCCGAACGTGACGCTGAAGTCGGCCCGGTACGACGTGTTCGGCGCGACCCCGTTGCCCGCCCCCACGTTCTTCTTCAGGTACATGAACAGGTCGCTCGACGAGTTGTTCCCGGTCAGCATGTACCCGACGGTCTGGCCCAGTTCGGCCGGCAGGGGGCGGATGCCGGAGTCGAGCGCCATCTGGCTCGGGTTGTTCAGCGTGTTGAAGTCGGAGAACCCGGCCGTCCAGCCGTTCGAGCCGGTGCCGAACGCGGACACCATGCGGATCGGGGCGGTCGGTTGCGGGCGGTTCGGGGTGTACGCGGCGGCGATGCTGCTGCCGGCCGCGTAGCCTGGGGTGTCAGGGGTCACGTTCCACTTGAACTGGCTGAACAGCTCCTTGTTGCTCGACCCGGAGAACGCCTTGATGTGCGGCCCGCCGCCCGGCCCGGCGGCGGCGAGGATGTCCGTCACCGTGTTGTTGTCCAGGTCGTTCGCCCCCACCCGCACGCCGCCGCCGAAGCCCGGATCGAAGGCGAAGAAGCTGCGGATCGGCTGCGGGCCGCCTTCCAACAGGATGGAGGCCAGGTGGCCGAGGGTGTACCCGTCCCACACGGTCACGTGCGGGCCGCCGCCGGCCCCGGCCCCGGTGATCACGTCGTCGAACCCGTCGCCGGTGATGTCACCGGACGCCACATACGCCCCGCCGCGGAAGTCGCCGTACGGGTTGATGGTGAAGAACTGCTCCGCCGTGCGGCCGTTGAACCCGGTGACGGTCGCCTTCATGCCCGCCCCGGACCCGACCAGGATGTCGGCGTTCTCGTATGTCACCACATCGTCGTGCTCGATTCGCCCATTGGAGTTAAAGAAGTAAGCCCGCAAGACGGTGGTTTCGGGCGTCCGCTCTTGCAGCTCGCCCACGGCCACGTTCACCCCGCCGCGGAAGGCGGCGTCGAAGGCGAAGAAGCTGCGGACCTCGGCCCCACTCTTCCCGCTGAACACCTTCACGTGCGGCCCGCCACCGGCTCCGGCCCCGGTGACGATGTCGGCGTACCCGTCGGCGTCCACATCCCCGCTGGCCACGCTCACCCCGCCGCGGAAGGCGGCGCCGTAGGCGAAGAAGGAGTACAACTCGGTCGGCAGGGGGACCACCACCGCGAGGCTGTTCTCCGGGTGCGGCTGGCTGCGCACCGAATTGCCGTCGAACACCTTCACGTGCGGCCCGCCGCCGGCGCCGGCCGCGGTGATCACGTCCGTCACCCCGTCGGCGTTCACGTCGGCCACGGCCACGTTCACCCCGCCGGTGAACGCCGCGTCGTAGGCCAGGAACTGCGCGCGGAGCGAGCCGTCGGGAAAGTACACCTGCACCATCGGCGAGCTGCCGGGGCCGCCGCCGGAGACAACAATCCCGTTCGGGATGGCGGGCGAGATCATGTACAGGTCGGTGGGCGTCAGGCGGTCTTCGAGGTGGGTCACGGTCAACCGGGTCAGTTGCGAATCGGCCATGAGTCGTTCACTCCGTGAATGCGATGCGCGGGGGGCGTCCTGCCGCTCGCGGTGGGTCGGTCTGTTAACCAGAGTGCCAGCCGCCGGCCGGTTGCTCGTCGAAGTCGGCCTCCCACTCCAGCAGCTCGCGGAGGATCTGCACCCCCGCCGCCGCCCGCCGCGACAGCGTGCCCCGCGGCACGCCCACGATCGCCGCGGCTTCTTGCTGCGTGTACCCGTCCAGATAGCGCAGCCGCACCGCCTGCCCCAGGTCGGGCGGCAGTTGGCCGAGCGCGACCGTCAGCGAGTCGTCCGCCGCGGCGGGGGGCGGTTCGGCCTGTTCGTCTCGCGCCGCCCGCTGCTCGTGCTTCAGCCGCCGCCGCTTCGCCCGCAGGAACGCCAGCGCCGCGTTCCGCGCCACCGCCCGCAGCCAGCCGGAGAGAGTACCGGGGAACCGCGCCCGCGTCCGCGCCAGTTCCATGAACACGAACTGGCTCACGTCTTGCGCGTCCGCGCGGTTGCCGACGATCCGTAGCACCGTGCGGGTGACGGCCGGCTCGTACCGCCGGGCGAGCGCGGCGAACGCCTCGGCCGACCGCCCCTCGCGGTGCGCCTCCACCAGCACCGAATCGCGGACCTGTGGCACCGGGACGACGAACAGCGTGGCCGAACGAACAGCGGCGGGCGAACCGCTGCCGTCGTGCAACACCACGGTGAGGATGTCCGCGCTGCCGCCGAACACCGCCCGCGGCGAGACGGTGGCTTGCGGGGCGTCGGCGGCGAGCGTGACCACACCGGGTACGGCCGTGGTGCCCGCCGCGCCGTGGGCGGCCAGTGTGTACGACACGCTGATTCGAGTGTCGGCCGCGGGGCGGGCGGAGATGAGGAAGACTGCGGAATCGGGCGTCAGCCGTTGCCCGAGTGCGGGCGGCAGTGGGACGACCGACACGTTCGCCGAAGGTGTGGCGGGCGGGACCGCCGGTGCCGGTGGATTGACACCCGCGCCGGCCACCGGGGTGCTGACGGGTGGGACTGCCGCGGGCGGGCGCTCGGGCGGCGAGGGGCGGAAGAGCCGCACCGGCGGCCAGATGGCGACGAAGTTTGAGACGGGGGGAACGGTCGGTGTGGTCGCGGGAGGGGAGGCAAGGGCCACACCCCAGAGGGCGCCGGCCGCCGGCTCGTGGGGGGTGTCGTCGAACCGCGGCAGCCACTCAATCGGTGGTGCGGCATCGGCGGCGGGCGGAATCGAGTCGTCGGCGACCACGACCGACGACGGGCAGTCGCGGGCGGGCAGCGTTTCCAGGCAAATGGACACCGCCTGCCGCGACCGCCGGGGGGCGGGCGGGGTCGGCCGGGCGAGCAAGCGGGACCACCACAATCGCAGCGTCATGCGCGAATCCAATGCGGCACGCGGGAATCCTATCCAGACTACAGTGCCGCCCGCGGCCGTGTTGCTCGCGCCGCGGCGGTGTGGAAATTCGGCGAGCCGAGCTGTTGTAGCCGGCCTCTGTGAGGCCGG
>JANNVG010000456.1:0-1670 GCA_031414395.1 Fimbriiglobus sp. | reverse complement strand
GTCGCTGCCCGCTCCGCGGGCGGTCTTCCATTCCGCCCGCGGAGCGGGGCGGCAACACATCGGGCGGCGCGAAGGAGACTGCCCTTCCTTTCCATCTCCGCCCTTCGTTACGGCTTGTACACCATCACCCTTCCCAGCACGGCATAGCCCCACGGGTAGAGCGTCGGCTCGGGCGAAAGAAAGCTGAGGGACAGCAAGGACCGAGCCTCCTCCCGCGGTTCGAAGAGCACGAGCAACTCGCCCTTGGGGGTCAGTGTCCACCGAGGGTGTCCGACCGATCCGCCCTGCGCGAAAGAGCCGGACAAGAACCACGCGAACGGGCTTGCCAGGAGCCGCCCCGACTCCTGTCCAGGTTCACACAGGATCCAGCCGGTGCCCTCGCCGTTTTTCCCAGGGTGGTACACCACGTCTGCCACCACACCCTTCCCGTTCGGGGCGAACCCGACCGACCTGACGTCACGCCCGATAAAGGTGTGGTCGGACTTCACCTTCCCGCTATCGGCCGACCACACCAGCACCCGACTCCCCCCCGCCCCTTCCTCCCTGGGGGCAACGGTTGTCACCGCTGTCCCGTCGGGGCTGAACGCACCGCCTCCCAGAACGTCATCCCGGCGGGCAGTCTCTTTCCCGGTCGCCACGTCCCACACCACCGCCCGACCAGCCGGGGGAGTCGCTTCCTTCCTGGCACGGGGCATCAGGGTCGTCAGCAGTCGCTTGCCGTCCGGGCTGAAAGCGACCGTGGCGGTCTTCCATTCCCCATCGCCCCGTCCGTCGAGTTCCCGTCGGGGGTCGTCGGCCGTCGGATCCCACACGAACAGTCTCCCTCCGTTCGTCCCGGCGGCCACCAGTTTGCCTCCCAGGGCAACGGCCAGACACCGGATGCTCCGCGCACCGATCTTCTCCTCATTGGCGCCGGCCGGCAGCGGCTTGCCGGTTGCCACATCCCAAACGATCACCTGGTCGCGGAACCGTTTACCGTCGTTGAGGGTGTAACAGGCGGCGACGTGCTTCCCGTCCGGGCTGACCGCCACGCCACTTGGGCTGGAGTCCATTGCGGTCGCAAACAGTCGCTTGGCGGTGGTCGTGTCCCACACCGCCACCCCGCCCTTGCCCTCATTCTCCCACACCCCGGCCGCCCGGCTGCCGTCCGGGGTGAGCGCCCACTGCCGGATCAGATGCTTGTCCGCACCCTCCAACACGACCCGCCTCTCGCGCAGATCGTACATTTCAATTTGCTTCGAGGTCATGACCACGAGCACCCGACCGTCGCCGCTGACGGCGGCGGCCGAAGGGTTTGAACTATCCGTCCCTACTTCGATGTTCCGCGTGCGGGTGAGTTCGACCGCCCCGCTCGTGGCGTCCACCACCCGGAGGGCGGTGTAGCCCCGGAACTTGTGCGTGGTGAACACCACCCGCCGGCCGTCGGGGGAGAGCACCGGCCTGTGGTGGTCGTGGACGCGAACCTCGCCGGTCTCACGGAACAAGGTCGTGGACTCCGCCTTGCCAGTGACCAGATCGACCCTGGTGAGCTTGCACTCGTTGTCACGGGGCACGCGGCGGTCAAGCTGCCGCTCGCCGCCACCCGACTTCTGCTCGCTCTGGATGACGATCAGGGTTTTGGCGTCCAGAACCATGGCGACGTTGCTCTCCTCGTCGAACACCAGGGCGGG
>JANNVG010000455.1:0-5938 GCA_031414395.1 Fimbriiglobus sp. | reverse complement strand
ATTACCCCTACCCCGCACCTTAAGACGGGCATTTTCGGCTACACCAACTTGGTTTTCAAGCGGGGTTGACTCGCCGGCGGGGGGGGGGTTGGTGGGGCTGGGCCGGCGGTGGTTTGGCGGGCCACCCCCCCACCTACGCGCTACTGCGTTACCCCATCGCCCCGCACACGGCATCGGAGAACTCAGCCGTTCCCGCCGTGCCGCCCAGGTCGGTCGGCCGCACTTTGCCGGCCGTCAGCACGCCCTCGATGGCCTTCAACATGCGGGCGGCGGTGTCGGGTTCGCCCAGGTCTTTCAGCATCTCGATGGCCGGGATGAGCAGCGGCAGCGGGTTCGCCTTGCCCGGCGGTACGGCCTCGTGCGTCGCCCCGTAGACCGCCTCGTACACCTTGACCCCGTCGCCCACGTTGATGGCGGATGTGGCGCTAATGCCGCCGACCAGACCCGCCCCCAGGTCGCCGAGCAAGTCGCCGTACAGGTTGCCGGCCGCCATCACCTCGAACTGCTGCGGCCTGCTCACGAGTTGCATGCACGTGTTGTCCACGATCATCTCTTTCGGCGTGATGCCGGGGAAGTCGGCCGCCACTCGCCGGAAGCAGTCCAGGTACAGCCCGTCGGCCAGCTTCAGGATGTTCGCCTTGTGAATGCAGTGGATCGACTTCTTGCCCAGCCGCTGAGTGAGTGCAAACGCATACCGGAAGAACCGCAGGCACGCCACTTCGGTGACGATCTTGAAGCTCTGCACCACGCCGGGCACGATCTCGTGTTCGGAGGTGGCGTACAGGTCTTCGGTGATCTCGCGCACCAGGTGGAAGTTCACCCCGCTGAAGCGGCTTGGCAGGCCGGCCAGGTTGTGAACCGGGCGGGTGGACGCGAACAGCCCGAGTTTGCGGCGGAACTCGATGTTGGAATACAGCGGGGTCTTCGGCCCGTGTGCGGTGGGCGTGACCGCACCTTTCGGCTGGAGCAGCTTGGTTTTCAGCGCGATGCCGTTCGCCTTGATGGCGTCGAACAGCGGGGCGGGGAGTGGGTCTTGGCCGGCCTCGATGGCGTGCCGCCCGGCCGCGAACACGTCGAACTCGACCGTCGCCCCGGCCGCCCGCAGCACCTGCCGCACGGACGCCTCTTGATCCAGCCCGACACCCCCGCCCTGTACGAACACGACCTTCCGCATGGGCACGCTCCGCTGTGGTTGGGGGTTATGGTATGTCCTTCACCGGACGGCGGCGGGCAGGGTACAATCGCGGGAAAGGAGATTGCCATGCCGCTCCGCGATCACTTCCGTTCGCCGGTCAACGACCACCACCACTGGAGTGAGGTCCACGGGCAATGGCCGGGTGAGATCGTACGCCAACTGGTGCCGCTTCTGCCAACCGGGTTTCGGGCCGCCCCGAAGGTGGTGCTCGGCTCGCCGTACGAAGTGGATGTGAGCGCCCACGACCTGGACTCCCGTGACCCGGACATCGACCCCACAACGGGCGGCGGCACGGCCACGCTCACCGCAATGTCGCCCACCCTGACCGTGGAGACCGACCAGACCGAGCAGAGTGAGTACGAGGTGCGGGTGTACGACGCCGAGCGCGGGCGGCAGTTGGTGGCGGCCATCGAGATCGTCAGCCCGTCGAACAAAGACCGCCCGTCCACCCGCGAGCTGTTCGTCGGCAAGGTGGGCAGCCTACTGCAACAGGGGGTGAGCGTGTCGGTGGTCGATCTCGTCACCGTGCGGCAAGCCAGCTTGTACGCCGAGGTGCTCGCCCTGTTCGGTCGCTCTGACCCCACGCTCGCCTCGCCCCCGCCGCACCTGTACGCCGTCACCTTCCGCACCCGCACGGTGCTGTGGCGGAAGCGGAAACGCCGCCAGTTCCTCGACGCCTGGTACTACCCGATGACCGTCGGCCAACCGCTGCCCGTCATTCCCCTCTGGCTGACCGATGAACTGCGGGTGATGCTCCCGCTCGAAGTCGGGTACGAGGAGACGTGTCGGATTCTTGGTATCGCGTGACGACTCACCCCACCCGCACGCGCGGCTGGGGTAGCACCTCCGACCCACCTGTGGCCGTGCTGACGACCCACGCGAGTGACGCCGACAAGACCGCCGAGAACAGGCACCAGACGGACGTGTAGGCGTGGTCGTACACCGCCGCCGCCACCGCCGCCGAGCCGACGCCCAGGACGACCGGCACCGCCAGCACCACACGGTAAGAACTGATGACGAGCGGCACCGTGGCGGTGAGCAGGTACACCCCGCGGATCAGCCACTCGGACACGCCGCTGAAAGCCACATCGGGGTAGTGGTATCGCACCGACGAGTGGCACACGTGCGCCTCCCGCCCGTCGGACCCGGTGAGCGCCGGCAGGTACATCGCCAGCCAGCCGGCGCTGAGTGCCGCCCACACCGCCAGGAGTGTGCGCCGCAGGCCGGGGCGTTCGATCAGCACCGCCGTCAGCGGGAACCAGATCGGCCAGAAGGCCAGGGCGAAGAACAGATAGACCCGCGCGGCGGTGGCCGTAAGGGGCGTGTCTCCCGTTCGCAACCCGATCCAGACCACCCCTTCCACAGCCTGTTGGAGGCCGAACACGCACGGCACCACGGCCAACGGCCACAACCGCGGGCAGCGGCGGGCGGCGACGCGGATGCAGTACACTCCCGTCGGGACGAGCACGGCCGCCGCCCCGAAACTGACCTCCGGCGAGAAGCACATGGGAACCTCGGCGCACGGGTGTGCGTGGACGGCGGACGCAGACGGTCTGCGACCGCTCTCGGGGGTTAGGAACGGGGTTTGGGAAACCTTCAGCGGCGGGGCGTGTCGGGCGTGGCGAGCGACACCGCGACCGCCACCGTGAGAGCGGCCGGGAGTACATTCACCATCATGGCCAGCACGTCAGCCGTCGTGGACCAGGGCATGGCGGCACTCCGGGCGCACCGCGGACGCGGACGGCAGTTGCCGCTGACGGTCCGTGCGGGTGGGGATTACTGTGGAATCAGGGGTTCGGGTCAGTCCGCCGACGGGTGGCGTGGGACCGCATCCGCAGCGAGTACCACAACGCCCAACCGCCCCACGCGATGCCGAAGTACACCGGCCACAACCACGAGGGCGAGAAGGGCATCAGCACGATGGCGACCAGCAGCCCGACACCACCGAGGAACTCCCGCCCGCCGTGGATCGGCCCGTGCGAGAGGATGCACACCCCGACGACGGCCGAGAACGCGGGGTACAGCAGCAACAAGTCCGGACCGAGGACGGCGAACGGGAGGAGGCACAGCATCGTCGTCATCGCCCAGAACTTGACCACCCCGCTCGCCCGTTCGGCCGAGTTCAGTCGGTCGGCTCGCACCCCGATGAACAGGGCGAACAACACCCCCCACAGGGACAGATCAACCAGGAGCGCGGCGAACGCCCAGACCGGCTGGCCGAACAGCAGGGCGACCGTCGCCCCCGCCTGGAACCCGAGGGTACACAACGATCCGATCAGGTGTCCGAGGTAGTTGTTGATCGGCTGGTCGGTGCGGTTGCGAATGAACAGCCGGGTGAACTCCTCCACCCACCCCCGCCGGCCGCCGACCGGCTCGCCGTCCAGGAAGCGTTGCAGTTCGGCGGCCAGCGCCAGGGCGGACGGGTAGCGCTCTTCGGGCTGCTTCCGTAAGCAGTTGGCCACGATCGCTTCCAAATCCTTCGGCACGTCCGGGCGGTAGACCCGCACGGCCGGGGCCGGTTCGTCGGCCACCTTCCGCAACACCGACGCGACATCCCCGCCGAACGGCGGGCCGCCGGCGAGCAGTTCGAACAGGATCGCTCCGACCGCATGAACGTCCACGGCGGTGGTCAACCGCTTGCCGCCGCCCACCTGCTCGGGGGCCATGTATGCCGGGGTGCCGGCCATCTTGGTGGCCGTCGCGTCGGACATGCGGGCCAGCCCGAAGTCGGCCACCCGCACGCCCCCGGCGTCGTCGCGGAGGATGTTGGCCGGCTTCAAGTCGCGGTGGATCAGACCTCGTTGGTGGGCGTGGTGGATGCCGAGTGCGATGTCGCGGGCGATCTCGGCGGCCAGCTTCGGTGTCAGCTTGCGATCCGGTCCCCGCGCCTTCAGCCACTTGTCCAGGCTGCCGCCGTTGAGCAGGGCCATGACCAGGTACGGCACCCCGTCCGCCTCGCCCGACTCGAGCACCGGCACCACGTGCGGGTGGTCCAGCCCGCCGACCGCCTCCGCCTCGAACCGGAAGCGTGCCCGGGCGTCGTCCGACAGTTCGCCGCCGGGGTGCAGCAGTTTCACCGCCACTTCCCGCTTGACGTCCGGGTCGAACGCACGGTACACCACGCCCATCGCCCCCTTGCCCAGCACCTCCCGCAACTCGTACTTGCCGACCGATGTCGGAGCCGCCGTCACCCGCAGGCCGGCGATGAGCGGGCGGATCCCCCGCTGGGCGGCCAGCGACCCGATCACCTCGGGGGCGTGAGCCGGCTGACGAATCATCCAGTCGATGACCGGCTTCCAGTCGCCGTCGTCCTCGGCCTGGAGCGCGAGCGCCAGCCCCTCCTGCAGGGCCGCAGGCACGGTGCTGTCCGGGTCGGGTAACATGGACATGGGCGACGGGTCCGGAGGGTCACGCGGTCTGCTCGGTCAGTTCCACCCGCAGCTTGGCGACGGCCCGGTGCAGCAGGAGCGACACCGCCCCTTCCGTCTTGCCCAACCGACGGGCGATGTCGGCCACTTTCAACCCGTGCAGGTAGCGGAGTTCGACGGCCATCCGCTGCGCGTCGGGCAACCCGGCGAGGGCCACGGCCAACCGCTCGAACCGCTCGTTGCGGTCGGCCCGCTCGCTCGGCGACGACTGCTCGGCCGCCAGCCAGTCGGCCAACCCCAGGCTGGACTCGGCCGCCGCCATCACCTCCAGGCGGGCGGGGGCGTGCTTGCGGGTGGCGTCAATCAGGTTGTGAATGAGGGATCGCCGCAGGTACGCCAGCACCTCGTGGTCGGGCCGACCGACCAGACCGGCGGCCGTCACCCCTTCGAGCAGCGTCTGCTGAACGAGGTCGGCCGGGTCGAGTTTACCCCGCACCCAGCCGGGCAACTGGCACTTGGCCCAGAGCAGCAGGGCGGGTTCGAAGCGGAGCAGGTCGGGCGGGGAGTCGGGCACGGCAGCCTTCCGGCGGAGGTGACATCCTCAGCGATCCGGCGGGCGAAATCTTACGCGAAAAAGTGTGCGAATCACGGCAGCAGGTCGGCGACGGGAACGGACACGGTGGCGGAGTCGAGCGGGAGCGAGAGGGAATCACCGGGCTGGCAGGTGGCGAACGCCTGATACTGCGGCACGGCGACCGGGCCGGTCGGGTTCGAGTACACCTCGACGCGGCGGTCGGGCAGGTTCACGATCCAGTAAAGTGGGATGCCGGCGCGGGCGTAGATGCGGGTCTTGTCCCGCTGGTCGCGGAGCAGCGACGAGTCGGCCACCTCGATCACGAGGGCGCAGTCGGCCGCCGTCGGGTGGCGGGTGAGGTAGGTGCGGGCGTCGCCGCGGGCGACGCAGATGTCCGGCTCGGGGACGCTGTCGGGAAGGACGACCGCCAACTGAACGCGGAACCCCCCATCCAACCGGCACATAGGGCCGGAGCATGGTGCTGATGAACTGAATCGTTCCGTCGTGGGGCGGGTTGCGGGGCATCTTGAGCACCACACAGTTTTCGAGCAGTTCCACTTTGTCGTCGGCGGAGAGGATGCCCTGTTCGGTCATGCGGAGGTAGCGGGCCACACTGAACCGGGCGAAGGAGGCATCCATCCCATAGGTGACGGCGGTTGGTACAGTTGGTGCGGCGACGGCGGACATGGTGGGACCCTTCGGAACGGGTGTCACTTGTACACGAAACGCGACGGCGCGGGCAACGGCAGCTACGGCGTGGGAGCGGCAGCAGTAGAACCGCGACCGGCAGGGGGCGGGTGG
>JANNVG010000454.1:0-1732 GCA_031414395.1 Fimbriiglobus sp. | reverse complement strand
AAAGGCGACTGTGCGGCACCTCCCACCGACACCGCCGACCGGGTGGCGGGTTGTATCTTGGCGGGGGGAAGTGGAGACACTGACTCGACTGCTAAAATGCCGGCCGCCCGCCGCCCGGCCAAGCTCCCGACACTAACCGTCCCCGCCTCCCGCCTCTCCCCGGCTCAGGTGTGCCGAATGCTCGCCCTGCTGTTCCAAGTCGGCGCCGACCGCGTGGCCGTGGACGTCCGCCGCGTCCGCGAGGTGGTGCCGCGGGTGCGGCTGTCCGCCGCCCTCGGCGGGCCGAACTGGGTGGCCGGGCGGTTCGTGTACCGCGGGCGGGTGGTGCCGGTGGTGGACCTGCACGCGCTCGTCGGCGCCGGCCCGTGCCCGCCCCACCTGAGCAGCCGCGTCATCCTCATGCCGTGGCCGGCGAACGCCGACTCGCTCGTGGGTCTGCTGGCCACCCAAGTGGCCGACATCCGCCGCATCGATGCCGTGCCCCCGCCCGAGACCGACGCCGACCTGGGCCTCGGCCCGGTCGTGCCCGACGGCCCCGACCTGCTCCGCTTGCTCGACCCGGACCGCCTGCTCGCCGCGCTCGCCGCGCGGTCGGGTGGCCTCATCCCCTCCTCTGTCGCCGGGGTCTGTGACCCCGGACCGGCCTCACAGAGGCCGGCTACAGTGAAAAGCGGGGGGGCGGCATGAGTTCGCCCGCCGTGGAAGCGGCCGTCCGCGAGCGGCTGGGCGTGGACCCGGCCTCGCTCGGCGCGTCCGGGTTGGCCCGCGCGGTCGAGGCGCGGGTGCGGGCCACCCGGTCGGCGTCCGTCGAGGCGTACCTGCCGCTGCTCATGGCGCCCGGCGAAGCGAACGCCCTGGCCGGCGAGTTGGCCGTGCCCGAGACGTGGTTCTTCCGCGGCGGGCGGAAGCTGTTCGACGCCCTGGCCGACTTCCTCATTCGCCGCGCGCACCGCACGCCGGGCAAGCCGGCGCGGGCGCTCAGCATCCCGTGCAGCACCGGCGAGGAGCCGTTCTCTTTGGCCATTGCCTTGCACGAGCGGCTGGCCCCGACCGACGGCGTGCGGATCGACGCGGCCGACGTGTCCGCCCCGCAACTGGACCGCGCCGCCACCGGCCGCTTCCCCGACTCGTCGTTCCGCGAGGCCGGCTTCGACCCCCGTCCGGCCCACTTCCGCCACACGGCCGACCGCTGGGAACTGCTGCCGCACCTGCGCCAGGCCGTGCAGTTCCGCCAGGCGAACGTGACCGACCTGAACTTCCTGGGGAACGAAGCCCCCTACGACGTGATCATCTGCCGCAACCTGTTCATCTACCTGACGGCCGACGGGCGGAAGCGGGCGACGGCCCACCTGGACCGCCTACTCGCACCCGACGGCCGGCTGTGTCTGACCGCGGCCGAGGCCGACCGCCTGCCGGCGGGCAAGTTCACCCCCGACGGGCCGAACGAGTTCTGTGTGTTCGTGCGGGCGAACGCCGGCAACTCGTCCGGCATCTTTCCGGCCACGCTCACGCCGCCGGCCGGGGGCAGCGGGGCGAAGAGCGGAGTGTTCAACCGCCCGCCACTGCCCACCCCACCGCCGCCCGCGCCCGCTCCGGCGATTCCGCTGCCCGTGGTGCCGGTGCCGTTCGAGGCCGCCCGCCGGCTGGCCGACGCCGGCCACCTGACCGAAGCCCGGAAGGCGTGCGAGAAGGCGTGCGAAGACCACCCCGGCTCGGCCGACGGGTACGCCCT
>JANNVG010000453.1:0-2037 GCA_031414395.1 Fimbriiglobus sp. | reverse complement strand
GACCTCACCCCCCGTCCCCCACTCCCAGGGGAGAGGGGGTGTTCAACTTGTGAAGCCAGTTGACCAGATGCGGAACCACCTGTAACTCATCCGCCTTGAACACCCCTCTCCCCTGGGAGAGGGGCCGGGGGTGAGGTCTCTTCCCGCCTACACCCCCGTCACCTCTTCCAGTTTGCCGTTCCGCCACGCCTTCCGCACGCTGTAGCGGTAGAAGAGTTGCGACACCACCACCAGCACGGCCGTCGTGCCGACGAGCGCGAGCAGCAGGTGCCCGCTCTCCCACTGGGCCAGCGGGCTGTCGGCCAGCGGAGACTCGGGCGGCACGGGGCCGGAGATCGCCCGCCGCATCCCCTCCAGCCAGTACGTCGTCGGCAGGCTCAGGCTGATCGGCCGCAACCACTCGGGCAGTTGGTTCACCGGGAACACCACCCCGCTCAGGAAGTAGACGAGCGAGCCGATGCCCTCGCTCAGGAACATGCCGCTGCGGCTCATGTTCAACACCGCGCTCGCCAGGATCATCCCGCACGCCCACAGCATGACCGCCCCGACGCCCAGGAACGCCAGCAGCAATAGCGGGTCGAACTTCTCGAACGGCACAGCTTCACGCACCCGCGGGATGAGCAGCCCGGTGGCGATGATGATGGTGCCGCCGACCAGCCCTTCCACCCCACGCGCCAGCCCGCGGCCGACGAAGTACGCCTGGAACGCGGCCGGACTGATGTAGATGTACTTCAACATGCGGTAGCTCTCGCGGTCGGAGATGACCACGTAGCTCATGCCGAACATGACGGTGCCGACCAGCCCGTAGCAGGCGTTCGAGATGTAGATGTACGGCAGGTATTCGGCCCGCAGGCGGGTGCCGCCGGGCAGCTCACTCACGGCGAAGTCGGCGGCGTAGAAGACGAGCACGAGTAGCAGCGCGCCGCACACCGGCTTGACCACCATGTACAGCAGGAACAGCCGCACGTCGGCCCAGTTGGATTCGATCTGCCAGCCCAGCCAGGCCGACCAGCCGAGGGTGCGAAGGGGTTCGGGGGGCAACAAATATTCTCCGAGCAGTGCAAAATCGTTTTCGCCGCGACCCACGGGAGCGGGGATCCAGCCCGATCCCGTGGGTCGCGGCGAAGAGGTTAGGTCGCCGGTTCCAGCACTTGCAAGCTCACGCCCTTCACCAGTTCTTTCACCCGCACGCGGTACTCGCCCATGTGCGGGGCGGTCAGGTGCGCCTTCAGGTGATCGAGCGATTCCCACTTCTCCACCACCACGACCACGTCCGGCCGCAAGGCGGGTTGCACGCCCAGCCCGCTCGCCACGTCCACCGCCGCCCCGTACTCGATGCAGCCGACTTCGGCCCGCACCTGCGGCGTCACCCAGGCGAAGTGCGTGAGGAACTCGGCCCGCATTCCGGGGGCGGTGTCGATGGTGGCGATGACGTGAATCATGTGTGTGCTGTGGGTCGGTCGGGTGGCCGACTCTCGCCGAGAGTCGGAGTGAGGGTTCGGCCGGAGTGACGAGCGTGCAGTTGGCGGAAGCCGATCCACGCTCCACGCGGGCTTCCCAGGCACCGGCCCCCGTCCGACTCTCGGCGAGAGTCGGCCACCCGTCCGGAGATCGAGGTTCGGCTTGCGTGGGGGGTCGGCTCTGACATAACATACGCGCCCCGCACAGCACGGACGCTGCCTCGTGGCCGACAAACTCACTCCACTCATCCTCGACGCCCTCGCCCGAGCCGTGGCCGGCCCGCACGGGTCGCCGCTGTTCGCGTCCAAGTCCGCGCCCGGCCTGTTCCCGGCGGTCGCCGCCGCCAAGTCCGCCGCCCACAAGTGCCTTCAAGAAGGACTGATCCGCATGGTCCGCACCGACGGCCAAGGGAAGCAACTGCGGGAATACTACGCCGCCACCCCCTCCGGACTGAAATTCCTCGTCGAGCAGTCGTCTCCCAAGCAGGTGCTGGACGACTTCGTGCGACTGCTGGAAGAGCGGCGCGACGAAGTGGCCGACCTGCTGGCCGCGGCCGAGCGGATGGCCGCGGGGATT
>JANNVG010000452.1:0-15018 GCA_031414395.1 Fimbriiglobus sp. | reverse complement strand
GGTCGGCCATCGCCTTCTCGTAGGCGGTTTGGAAGGCGGGCAGCAACACCTTCACGCGGTCGCGCAGGAAACGGTACTGGTCCGGGGTGAGGAACCGCGGGCGGAGGACGCTGCACACCGGCCGCTTGCCGAAGTACAGCCCGCGGGCGGCTTGCAGGCGGTCCAGTTGCTCCTGCGAGCCGGCGGCCACGCTGTCGGACGACAGCAGGTCGTGGTACCGCGAGATGGCGTCAGACATGGCGCGTTCCGGGGGCGGGCGATGCGAGTGTTGTAGGGAGATTGGGTGAACCGCGGGTGTGAACCCACCTTCGAGATGCGGCCCACTGCACAAACGAGAACGGCCCCGGTGGGGGAGGTCCACAGGGGCCGTCGGGAGAGAGTGTGTCGCACGCCGCTTACGGCATCATTTCCATCGGCGGGTCTTTCAGCAGCTTGTTCAGCTTGCCCCCGTTCGCCTCGGGGGGCTGGTCGAACCCGCCGTTCGGCTTGGTCGGCTGACCGACGGTCGGGCCGTACGACACCGCCAGCCCGAAGGCGAGCATCGCCGCCACCGACGCGGCGAGCGTCAGGCGAACCCGCCACGAGCCGGCGGCGCGGGCGGGGGCGGCGTCGGCCGGGATGGGCGCGGCCGGCCACTTGGCCGGCACTTGAGCGCGGAAGAACTGCGAGAAGGCGCGGTCGAGGTCGTCGGGCGACGGCTGGGGAGAGTGAGCGTTCATGGGGAGGTTTGGACTCCTTCGGCGGCGAGTTTGTCGGCGAGGCGTTGTCGGGCACGAGACAGCCGCATGTGAACGGCCGTGACCGCCAGCCCGAGCATGTCGGCGATCGTGTGGGCGTCGTATTCGAGGGCGTACCGCAGGGTCAGGATTTCGCGGTCGGCGGCCGGCAGGTCGTCGAGCAACTGCCGCACGCGGGAGAACGTCTCGTCGCGTTCCATCTTGTCGATCGGCTGCACCCCGTGCGAGGCGACCGTGCCGAACAGCTCGGGCGCCTGGGTGCCGTTCCGCCGGAACGCGCTCTTGGCGTAATCTTCGGCCAGGTTGCGGGCGACACGCAAGAGCCACGCCCGCGGGTTCTCCAAACTTTCACCCTCCTCCAACTGCTTCCACAGTCGGAGGAACGTCTCCTGCATGATGTCGAGGGCGGAGTCGGCGTCCATCCAACGGGCGTAGGCGAGCGCCCACACCTCCCGCTGGTACTGCGAGTACATGGACTCGAACCGCTCGCGGATGCTGGCCTTGCGCGGCACAGGCAGTCTTCCTCGGCCACAGTCCCCCACCCGCGACATCAGAGTAGACGCCGCGGGCGGGTGGGAATAACAGAAGTCACCCTGTTCGCCGCACCACCACCAGGTTATCGCGGTGGATGAGTTCGTCGTAGGGCACCTTCCCCAACACCGTTACGATCTGCCCGCGGTCCAGCCCGGCGATTCTCGCCGCGTCCGCCGCCGAGTAGTTGCTCAGCCCGCGGGCGATTTCGACCCCGCCCGAATCGATCACCGTCACCAGATCCCCCTTCCCGAAATTCCCCGCCACCCCCTTCACACCGACCGGCAGCAAACTCCGCCCCGCCTCCGCAATCGCCCGCTTCGCCCCTTCGTCAACGGTGAGTGTACCCTTCGGCCGGGCGGTATACCCGATCCACCGTTTGAGGGCCGGCACCCCGTCGCCGTGCGGCAGGAACAGCGTGCCGATTTGCTCCCCGCTCAGCACGTCGTCGAGCACCCCGTCGCGGCTGCCGTTGGCCATGACCACCGCCCCGCCCGCGGCGGTGGCGAGCCGGGCCGCCTTCAGCTTGCTCTTCATGCCCCCCGTGCCGAGGGCGCTTTTCGTCTCCTGGGCGAGGTCGGTGATACTGCGGTCGATGTGCGGGACGGTCGGCAACAGCACGGCGGTCGGGTCGGAGCGCGGGTCGCCGGTGTACAGCCCGTCGACGTTCGTGAGCAACACGAGCAGCGGGGCTTGCAGCAGGTTCGCCACCATCGCGGCGAGGTGGTCGTTGTCGCCGAACTTGATCTCCGCCACGCTGACGGTGTCGTTCTCGTTGATGACCGGCAGGCAGCCGTACTCGAACAGGGTCGAAATCGTGTTCCGCACGTTCAGGTAGCGGGTGCGGTGGTCGAAGTCGGAGGCGATGAGCAGGATCTGGGCGGGCAGGATGCCGTGCGGGGCGAGGGCGTGCTGGTAGAGCTGCATGAGGGCGGTCTGGCCGACGGCAGCACACGCTTGCAGGTGCGGCAAGTCCGTCGGCCGACTGCCGAGCTTCAGTTGCCCGACGCCCGCCCCGATCGCCCCGGACGACACCAGCACCACCCGCCACCCCTTCGCCCGTGCCCGCTGGATCTGATCCGCCAGCGACTGGATGCGAGCCGCGTCGAGTTTGCCCGACGCATCGGCCAGCACGTTCGTGCCCACCTTCACGACGACCGTTCCGGGCGAAGCAACGAACGGCAAGCGATCAGCGGCGGGCATCGGCGGCAGGCTCCCAGACGTTAGCCCGACGCGCGAGCGAGGGACCGGAGTGCTGTTGTAGGAATGCTCCCCAGGGCGTTGCCCTGGGCTGAAGGAGAACGGCCCTTCGGGCCTTTGCCGTTGACCGGGCACTGAATCCAAAAAGGGCCGAAGGTCCGTCCTCCCTCAGCCCAGGGCAACGCCCTGGGGAACTTGAACCCATCAGATCGCCGTTGCTCCCCCGTCACCCGTTGCGGTACGATTCCCTCGCGATCCTCCCCGCGAGCGACCCATGCCGACCGCGTTGCGCTTCCTGCCGTTGGTCTTCCTCGCCGTTGCTTCCCCGCTGTTCGCTCAGGCGCCGACCGGCTGCGCCGCGGCCGTGGACAACTTCTTCGTCGATGAAGTCTGGGCGAAGGTGGGCAGTCAGAAGTGCCTGACGTGTCACAAGAAGGGCGGCGACGGGGCCGACAGCAAGTTCGTGCTCATCGACCCGAAGAAGGTGGACGGTGCAGCGCGGGAAAACGCCATGCGGCAGAACGCGGCGGCGTTCGCGGCGATGGCGAGTGCCAAAGAGAAGGACAAACCCCGCATCCTGCAAAAGGTGGTCGGCGAACTCGACCACGGCGGGAAGGACGTGCTGAAGGCCGATTCGACCGAGTATCGCGTGCTGGCCGAACTGGTGCGTCGGGTGGAGGGGGGCAGTAGCAAGGTGACGCTGCCGACGGCCGACCCGAGCGCCCCGCCGTTCTTCCAGGGCGTGACCATGCTCGACGACCGGCGGTTGCTCCGCCGGGCCACGCTGTCGCTGGCGGGGCGGTTGCCGACTGATGCGGAGTTGGCGGCGGTAGCGAAGGGCGGGTTGAAGGCGATGCCGGCCATCCTCGACGCGGTGATGAAGGAGGACGCCTTCTACACCCGCCTGCGGGAAGGGTTCAACGACGTCTTCCTGCTGGTCGGGCTGACCGACAACGCCGACACTGCCGTGCTCAGCTACGACCACTTCAACGCCACGCGGCTGTGGTACGCGAAACACGACCTGAGCCACATCAAGGACGACAAGGAGCGGACGCAGGCCGGCTACAAGTTGGCCAACGACTACCGCAAAGCGCTGCTCGGAGAGCCGATGAAGCTGGTCGAGCACATCGTGCGGAACGACAAACCGTTCACCGAGATCGTGACCGCCGACTACATCATGGTGACGCCGTACACCGCCCGCGGGTACGGCATGTTCGACGAGGTGAAGGACAAGTTCAAGAACCCGGACGACCCGTTCGAGTCTGTGCCGGTGAAGCTCAAGGCGCTCGTCAGCCGCGACAAGAACAGCAAGGAGTCGAACCAGGATTCGGCGACGGGCTTCTACCCGCACGCCGGGCTGCTCAGCACCTTCCAGTACCTAGCCCGCTACCCGACCACCGAGACGAACCGCAACCGCCTCCGCGCCCGCATGTACTACCAGCACTTCCTCGGAGTGGACGTGCTGGAGCTGGCGGCTCGTGTCTCGGATGCCGCGGCCACCAGTGCCAAGCACAAGATCCCCACCATGCAGGCGGCCGAGTGCGTGGTGTGCCACAAGACGCTCGACCCCGTCGCCGGCGTGTTCCAGGACTACTGGCGGTTCGACGTCAACTTCAGCCTCTACGGCAGGCGGAAGGGCGGGTGGTTCACCGACATGTTCGGCGCCGGCTTCGAGGGCGAAGACCTGCCGAAAGGAGACCGCTGGCGTGCCCTGCAATGGCTCGGCGAGCGCACGGCACGCGACCCGCGGTTCGCCACCACCATGACCGAACACGTTTACTACATCCTGACGGGGAGGAAGGTGCTGCTCCCGCCGAAGGGACTCGACGACCCGCTCTACGCGGCCAAGGCGCGGGCTTACACCGAGCAACGGAAGCAGACCGAGGCCATCGCCACCAAGATGGTGAAGGGCGGGTTCAACCTGAAGGTGGCGTTCACCGAGTGGGTGTTGAGCGATTTCTACCGTGCCGACGGCCCGACGACGGCGGTGAAGGAGGCGTGCCGTAAGGCGGAACTCGACGACATTGGGCTGGTGCGGATGCTCTCGCCGGAGCAATTGGAGCGCAAACTGGAAGCGGTGTTCGGCGAGCGGTGGGGCAAGCTGAACGGCGACCTGGCGATGCTGTACGGCGGCATCGACTCGAAGGAGGTGACGGAGCGGGCGGCCGACCCGAGCGGGGCGATGGGGGCCATTCAGCGGCTCATGTCGAACGACGTGGCGTGCAAGGAGGTGGCGAAGGACTTCCGCCGCCCGGCCGCCGAACGGAAGCTGTTCCCCACCATCGAGCCGACCGTGGTCCCCGGCACGGCCGACGGCGACAAGAAGCTGCGGGAGGCGATGGCGCATTTGCACGCCAAGATTCTCGGCCGATCCGACGACGCGAACTCCGACGAGGTGAAGCGGACGTTCAAGCTGTTCGCGGCGGTGGTGAAGGACGCGGGCGAGGCGAAGGGCGTGGACAAGCAGGACACGTACTTCTGTCGACCCGGAAACAAGGACGCCCCCGGCAGCAAGGTGGACGACCCGACCTACACCATCCGCGCCTGGCGTGCCGTGGTAACATACCTGCTGCGGCGGAACGAGTTCCTTTACGAGTGAGCCGCATACCGAACCAGGGGGTGAGCCATGACGACGACCGTAACGGCGACGTTCGAGAACGGGGTCCTGACGCCCGATCAGCCACTCCCGCTGGGAGAGCACGAGCGGGTGAAGCTGACCATCGAACCGCTGACCAATGAGTGGACGGAAGAAAAAGCACAAGCGGCGTGGGAGGAGTTCAAGAGGATGATCGCGGAAAAGCCGCTCCATCTGGGCGGCGAGAAGTTCTCACGGGACGAACTCTATGATCGCAATTGACACCAATGTGCTCGTCTACGCCATTGACGCCGACGAGCCGATCAAGCAAGCCAAAGCCCTCAGCCTGTTGAGCCGCCTCAGGCAACCGGGTGGCTCAACGCTGTTGCTCTGGCAAGTGGCCGTCGAATTTCTGAAAGTTCTCCGGCACCGGGAGTCCAAGGGGCGGATCACGTCGGCCGACGTGGAATCGCACTTCCGGCAGTACGGCACGATGTTCCCGCTGGTCACGCCAACCGCCCAGCTCATTCCCCATTACTTCCGCCTGTTCGAGCGGTTCAGCCTGTCACACTGGGACAGCATGCTCCTGGCCGCGTGCAAGGAAGCCGGCGTGACGACCCTCTACTCGGAAGACATGGACGCCGGCACGGACTACGACGGCCTGCGGGTCGTCAACCCGTTCGCGTGATTCGAGGATTTGACATGCGACGCGACTTCCTGAAGCTGTGCGGGCTGGCCGGACCCACTGCCTGACGTGGGGTGCTGACACTCTGCCGCGACGGAACGAGACCCGCCCGAGTGAGTCGGGCGGTAGAATTGACTGTGGCTGGAACATCCTCCGCGTTGGCCGACCCATGATCGAGCGCATCTACGTCCACAACTACCGCTGCTTCGAGAACTTCACGCTCGATCTGACGGGGAAGCCGTCCGCCCTCATCATCGGGCGAAACGGAGCCGGTAAATCAACTCTCGGCAATGTGTTGGGCATCTTTCAGAACGTGATCCGAGGCACCAAGCGAGTGAAGGAATTCTTGGATCTTGGCGATTTCACCCACGGCCGGAGAGAAGTCCCGATCCGCATTGAGATTGACGTGCTGCTGGGCGAGCGGCGGTTTGAGTACAAACTGTCATTCGAAGCCTCTGAGAAATACGGCGATGTGAGGGTCTCCGAGGAATGGCTCGCAATCCAGAATTCAGTCGTCTTCACTCGTGTCGGGGCGTCTACGACACTCGCTACAGGTGGGACTTTCGGTATCGATATCCCTGGCGCGATACTCACGGTTGCGAGGTTTCCTCAGGACGCCGAAGTACGACAGTTCAAGGCGTTCATTTCCTCTCTCCTCCTTCTGTCCCCGATCCCAGCCTCGATGACGAGTTATGCCGAAGAGGAGACCTTCGAACTGCTCCCGGATGCCAGTAACTTCGTCGCGTGGCTGGGTGCGAATCTGACTCGCAGTCCGTCGCGGTATGCCGCCTTCGAGAAGTATCTTTTGGGGGTGATGCCGGACTACGAGTCGTTTGTTCGGTCCCCAGTTGGCGAAAAGGGCACCAAACTGCTCGTCCACTTTCAGAGCACGGCGACAGGGGATCGCCCGAAAGAACCGTTAGATTTCCGAAAGTTTTCTGACGGCGAGAAGTGCTTCTTCCTGAGCGCTGCGGTCGTCGCCTTCAACCGACCGGATAACCCGCTCTTCTGCTTCTGGGACGAACCTGACAATCACCTGTCGCTCCCAGAAGTCGGGCAGTTCATTACCGAACTCCGGAAGAGTACAAGCCGGCACGGGCAGTTCATTGCTACATCGCACCATCCGGAGGCGATCCGTCGCTTCTCCGATGAAAACACGATCGTGTTCACCCGCAACTCGCACCTGGAACCCACGGTCGTTCGCCCGCTTACCGAACTGCCCTACGGAACTGACCTCGTGAGGTCGCTGGTGCGGGGGGAGGTGATCTGATGGCGGTCAACAAGATGCGACCGCACCTCGTGGTCATCCCCGAGGACGAAGCGAACCTGCAACTGGTGAACGGGTTCATCGGGTACTTTGCTGTCAATTCCCGCCAAGTTGGTCTAGAAAGCCCCGCGGGTGGGTGGATGCCGGCATTAACGCTCTTCGAAACCGACTACGTCTCGTACCTCCGCAAGTTCCAAAAAGGCAACGTCGTCGTCCTCATCGACTTCGATGGCGAAGGAGATACACGCCGGACGACGTGTGAGCAGAAGGTACCCGACGACTTGAAAGAGCGAGTGTTCTTTTTGGGTACACGCGACGAACCGGAAGCCCTGCGGCGCGAGATCAAGTTGAGCCTGGAATCGATCGGGGAGAGTGCCGCGCGCGACTGCGCCCAGAACCAGACGCAGTTCTGGGGTCACGACCACCTGACTCACAACCTGACCGAGTTGTCGCGACTGCTCCCGATTGCCCACCCCATCCTCTTCCCCGGTGCCTGACATGCGACGCGACTTCCTGAAGCTGTGCGGCCTCGCAGGTCTCGGCCTTGCCCTTCCGGTGCGGCACCCCGAGGCGCGGGCCGCCGACAAGAAGGACGAACCCTACGCCGGCCCGTACTACGTCGTGTTCAACGCCTCCGGCGGGTGGGACACGACGTACCTCATGGACCCCAAAGGGGTGAACGAGATCAACCGCCTGTACAAGGCCGGCGACATCTTAACTGAAGGTGAACACAAGTATGCCCCGAACAAGAAGCACGCCGTCGGCGGGGTGTGCAACGAGGACTTCTACAAGGAGTTCGGCGGGGAGTTGCTCGCGTTCAACGGCCTCGATTACTCGGTGAACAACCACTCGCCGGGGCAGCGGTACATGGCCACCGGCAAGCTCGACAGCCTGAGCTACCCCACGTTCGCCGCACTCGTCGCCGCGTGCCGTGGACCGGAGTGCCCGCTCGCGTACATGACGTTCGGCAACTACTCGGCCACCGGCGGGGTGGTGGCGATGAGCCGCGTGCCGTACATCCAGTCGCTGCGGAAGATCGCGCTGGCCGACAACCTGGAGGGCAACGCGAAGGCGGCGTACCACGACAAGTTCGCCCTGGACCGCATCGAAGAGGCGTTGCGGGAAGAACACGAGGCGGTGAGCGGGAAGCCGCAACTGCCGCGGGCCGAACGCGGCGAGAACATGCTGTACGCCGCACAGAGCAACTCGAAGGCGCTGCAACGGGTGGTGCCGCACATCCCCGATAAGCTGCCGAAGGAGCGGCTGGCCCAACAGGCCGAGATCGCGCTGGCGTCGTTCAAGGCCGGGGTGTGCGTGTCGGCGAATCTCGACATCGGCCAGTTCGACAGCCACGCCAACAACGACACCGACCAGATGAAGCTGATCCCAGAATTCCTGGCGGGGATTACCCACCTGCTGCGGCGGGCGGGCGATCTGAAAATCCGCGAGCAACTGGTGGTGGTCGTGCAGAGCGAAATGGGACGCACGCCGAACTACAACACGGGCAACGGCAAGGACCACTGGTCCATCGGGTCGGCGCTGTTCCTGGGCAAGGGCATCAAGGGCAACCGCGTGCTCGGCGCGACGGACGACAAGCAGTTCGCCGTGCCGTTCGATCCGGCGAGTTTGAAGACCGATAAAGACAAGGGTGTTCGCGTTAGGCCGGAACACGTCCACGAGGCGCTACGGGAACTGGCCGGCATCGCCGAGCACGCACTCGCCAAGAAGTTCCCGCTCGGCGTGGCGGACAAGGAGAAGTTGGTGAAGTTCTGGGGGTGAATGTCTAATTTGGCGAGCCGTGCTCCGTGAGGAGCCGGGTGTTTCCAGAACCCGGCGGCTCACGCCGCTCGGCTCGCCAAATCCGCGGTCACTTCGCCTTCTCCTTCATGAACTTCAACAGCAGCGGGAACGCCGGCTCGGCCATGCCGCCGTGGTCGTAGCCCTGCAATTCCAGAATCTCCACGTCCTTGTGCCCCGCCTCCTTCATCATCCGCCAGAAGTACGCCGTCTCCTCGTACCGCCCGCGCAGCTCCTTGTTGCGGTCGCCGGAGATGATGAGCAGCGGGGGTGAATCTTTGCGGACGTGGTAGATGGGGGCCAACTCGTCGATCACCGCCCGCGTGTCCGGGATGTTCCGCTCGGCCCGGATGGTGAAGTGCGTGACCGCCTGCCCGCTGAACGGCACCAGCCCGGCGAGGTCGTCGGCGTTCACGTCGTGGGCCTTCAGCCACTTCTTGTCCAGGCCGATCATGCTGGTCAGGTACCCACCCGCCGAGTGCCCGGACACGAACACCTTCTTCTTCGACCCGCCGTACTTCTCCACGTTCCCGAACGCCCACGCCACCGCCGCCGCCGCGTCCTCGATGTACTCCGGCGCCTTCGCCGTCGGGCTGAGGCGGTAGTTCGCGGCGATCACGATCACGCCCTTGTTCTGCAACGCCTCCGGAATCGCCTTCTCCCCGCCCTTCAGCCCGCCGCCGTGGAACCACACCACCGCCGGCGCGTCCTTCGCCCCCTCGGGGTAATGCACGTCCAGCTTGCACCGCTCCTTCATGGCGTCGGTCAGCTTGTCGCCGGTGCGGTACGCGATGTCCTTTTCGGTCTTGGACTTCACGTCGGCCTTGTCTTGGGCGACGGCGGAAGCGGTGAACGCGACGAACAGGGCGAGCAGGCGGAGCAGCATGGCGAACCCTCGGGAGAGACGGTCGAGTCTACCTGAAAAGTCGGGGCGGGGTGAAATCGCCGCAGTTCGCCCGACGCGCGAAAGACCCGTCGGATCGTGTCCTACACTTGGCCGCCAGTCCTGTCACCCACGGAACGCGCGCCATGGCCCGGTTGTGCCCGCAGTGCGGCGAGATCCACTTCGAGACGAGCGCCAGCCCGCTTCCGTCGGCCTGCCGCAAGTGCAACGCCGACATGAACGAGGCGTCCGGGCTGATGCCGGCGATGCAACTGGAAGAGGCGCAATCGGCCACCCCGCGGCCGAAGGCGACCCCCAAACAGGTGTTCCAGCAGTGGGCCAAGACGCCGGGGTTCAAGGGCATCATCATCGGCGTGTTGGTGCTCACCGCCGCCGGCGTGATGCTGTACATGGGGTGGAAGTGGCACACGGGGGTGAAGGAGGTGACGGCCACCTGTCACGTGGCCCCCGCCGACACCCCCAAGTGGGCCAAGCGGAACCACATCACGGCGACGTACAGCATCGGCACGAAGAAGTACCCGCAGTACCCCGGCGTGCGGTCCGAGGGCACCGCCTTCCCCATGTACTACCTGCCCGACGACCCGGCCACCGGGTACGAGGCGAAGCCGTTCCTGTGGCTGGTGATCGGCGGCAAGGTGCTGCTCATCGGCCTGGGCGTCCTGTCGTTCGCGCTGATGAAGTTCTTCGTCGGGCGGGCGCAGATCGCCGACTGCGAGCGGACGATGGCCCAGGCCGGGTGAGCCGAACGGCGGTTTGCTGTCGCCGGGGTCTGTGACCCCGGTCGGACCGGCCTCACAGAGGCCGGCTACAACTGACCGCTACTTCACGTCCCGCGGTTGCAGCAGGTGGGCCAGCCGCTCGTGAACGTCGGTCGTGTTCGGGATCAGCTTCGGCTCGCGGGCGGTGGCGGTCAGGTGCTTCTCCAGTAACGCCGTCAGCTCCTTCACCGTCTCGGCGTGTTCCGGCTTCGTCGCCAGGTTCGTCGCCTCGTCCGGGTTGGCCCTCACGGCGAACAGTTGCACCACGCGGCCGGGCAGCGGCTTGCCGGTGTCGTACCCGTCGTCGCGCTTCCGCGCCCCGGTGGTGTAGATCAGCTTCCACTCGGCCGTGCGAACCATCGCCTCCTCGTTCTCGCTGTACTCGACGAACACCTGATCGCGGTGGAAGTGCGCCTTCCCGTTCATCAGCTTCAGCAGCGACTTCCCCTGCACACTGTCCGGCACCTTCACCCCACACGCTTCCAGCACGGTCGGCGCGACGTCAATCAACTCGGTGAGCGCGGTCGTGATCGCCGGCAGCACGCCGGGCACCCGCACCAGCAGCGGGGCACGCACGGCCGGCTCGTAGCAGCAGTGTTTTTCAAACCGCCCGTGGTGGCCGAGCATGTACCCGTGATCGCCGGTCAGCACCACGATCGTGTTCTCCTCCAGCCCGGCCTTCTTCAGGGCGTCGAGCAGCTTCCCCACGTTCCGATCCAGGAACGCGGCCGACGTGTAATACGCCGCGGTGATGCCCTGCTTGTCACCATCCGTCAGGTCGCGGAAGATGGCCGGGATGTGCCAGTCGTCTTCGGCCCCCACCTTCGGCACGCTGAATTTCTTGGGGTCGAACGTGCCGCGGTCTTCCACCGGGAAGTGGAACGGCGAGTGCGGCTCGTAGAAGCTGACCATCAGGAAGAACGGCTTCTCCCGCTTCGCGGCCAGCAGTTCGGCCCCCTTCGCGGCGTAGAACGTGCCGGGCATGTCCGCATCCGTCGCCCCGAACGGCAACGCCTTCGCGTTCAGCCACACCGCCGCCGGGTCTTTGAACGGTTGCCACTTCGGTTGAACGTCCACGCCGTCGGGCAGCGGTTGCGGCTTGCGGGCGTTCAGTTCTTTGCGGTGGTCCGGGGCGTCGATCCGCACGTCGAACCCGTGCTTCAGTTGGCTGTTGAAGTGCATCTTCCCAACCGACAGCGTGTCGTACCCAGCGGCTTTGAACATGGTGGCCAGCGTGGGCGTGTTGTCGGGAAGGGCCGTCTTCAACTGTGTGACACCGAGTGAGCGCGGATACCGGCCGGTGAGGAACGACTGCCGCGAGGCGGTACACACGGGCGAGGTACAGAACGCGCGGTCGAACCGGACGCCGGACTTGGCGAGCGCGTCGATGTTCGGCGTCTTCGCCAGCTTGTCGCCGTAGCAGCCGAGCGGGTACGCCGCCAGGTCGTCGGCACAGATCCACAGCACGTTCGGCGGGGCGGCGGTCGCAGCCGAAGCGAGGAGGAGCAGGGGGAGGAGGTGTCGCATGGGTGGTCCTCTGGTGGGGCGAACGGGTACCCAAGTAATCCCAGGCCGTTGGCCTGGGCTGAGGGAGGATGGCCCTTCGGGCCTCAAGAAGACCCACCTCGGAAGCCCTGCCCCTTCGGGGCTGGAACAGAACAAAGCCCCGAAGGGGCGAACTCCCTCAGCCCAGGGCAACGCCCTGGGTGTTAGGGTCTCTTCCCGGCATCTTCACGCCCGCGCCCGCCGCACTCTCTTTAATATCGCTCATCGGGGCTGTCGCCCCTTCCCCTCCGAGGCACGCCATGAAGTGGCCCCCGCTGGTGATCGCCGCGCTCGCGGTCGCCCTGCCGTTGATCCCCACGCACGCCGACGACAAGCCGCCCGCCCGCGTGCTGCCCGGAATGCAGCTCGACGGGTTCGTGCAACTGCCGAACGGGTGGAAGCTGAACCCGGCCGGCAAGAGCATCGACGTGGGCGACCTGCCGACGAACGTGCAAATCCACCCGACCGGCCAGTTCGCGGCCGTGCTGCACTGCGGCATGAAAGACCACGAGGTTCACATTCTGGATTTGAACGCGAAGGCACGCAAGGTCGTCTGCCGGGTGACGGTGGAGCAGGCGTTCTACGGCCTCGCGTGGAGTCCGGACGGCAAGCAGGTGTACGCCAGCGGGGGCGAGTTCGACCTGATTCACGTGTGGGACTTCGACAAGGGGCTGCTGCACAACCACCGCAAACTGGACGTGGGCGGGGTGCCCGGCAGCAAGCGGGCGGTGGCGAGTGGGATCGCGCTGGACGCGACCGGGAAGGAGTTGTTCGCGTGCGCGTTGTGGGCCGACGCCGTGGTGCGGGTGCCGCTCGACAACCCTGACAACAAGGTGGTCATCCCGCTGAACGCCGGGGTGTCGCCGAAGAAGGAGGGCGAGAAGGGCGACCCGCCCAGCCCGCCGGACGGCCGCAAGGAGCCGACGAAGGAGCAGCCGAAGCCGGCCGACGACGAAGTGAAGCCGGCCCCGAACAACTCGTTCCCGTACACGGCCGTGGTGGAGCCGGGCGGCAAGCGGCTGTTCGTGAGCCTGTGGGCGAAGGCAGGCGTGGCGGTGATCGACCTGGAGACGAACAAGGTGACGGGCGTGTGGAAGACGGCCAGCCACCCGACGGAGATGACCATCGACGCCAAGCGGAAGGTGCTGTACGTGTCGTGCGCGAACAGCACGCAAGTGATGGTGTTCGACCTGGCCACCGGCACGCCAGTGCAGACCATCAACGCCGCCCTGTACCCCGTCGCCCCGAGTGGCAACACGCCGAACAGCCTGACCCTGACGCCCGACGGCGAGTTGCTGTTCGTGGCCAACGCCGACGCCAACAACCTCGCGGTGTTCAACGTGAGCGACCCGAAGCAGGTGAAGCCGCTCGGCTTCATCCCGACCGGCTGGTATCCCACCAGCGTGCGGTTCAACAAACTCGACAAGACGCTCATCGTGGCCAACGGCAAGGGGGGCGTGAGCAAGGCGAACCCGAGCGGGCCGAACCCGAACCTGCCGCGGGTCGGCGTGAACGAGTACATCGGCTCGCTCTTCCAGGGCACCGTCAGTTTCATCCCGATGCCCGATGACGCGCAGATGGCGAAGTTTTCCAAGACCGCTTACGCCTGCTCGCCGCTCGAGAAAGAGAACGCCCCGCGGGCCGAGGGCGTCGAGAAGGACAACCCCATCCCGACGAAGGTGGGCGACGCCAGCCCGATCAAGCACGTCATCTACATCGTGAAGGAGAACCGCACCTACGACCAGGTGTTCGGCGACATGGCCGCCCGGCCGAAGAACCCGAAGGGGAACGGCGAGCCGAGCCTGTGCCTGTTCGGCGAGGAGATCACGCCCAACCACCACAAGCTGGCCGACGAGTTCGTGTTGCTCGACAACATCTACGTGGACGGCGAGGTGAGCGCCGACGGGCACGAGTGGAGCATGGGGGCGTACGCTACCGACTTCGTGGAAAAGATGTGGCCGCTCAGCTACCGCGGCAGCCCGAAGAAGACGTTCGGCTACCCGGCCGAGGGGGCGATGGACGAGGCCGCGAGGCCGGCCGGCGGGTACCTCTGGGACCGCGCGGCCGAGGCGAAGGTGACGTACCGCAGCTACGGCGAGTGGGTCGACAACGGGGCGAAGAAGAAGGACGGCACGTTCGAGCCGGGCAAGGCCAACGTGAAGGCGCTCGAAGGGCACTTCGACCCGGACTTCCGCGGGTACGACCTGGACTACACCGACGTGAAGCGGGCCGAGCGGTTCATCAGCGAGCTGAAGCGGTTCGAGACGGCCGGCGAGATGCCGCGGTTGCAGATCGTGCGGCTGCCGAACGACCACACGAGCGGCACGCGCATCGGCAAGCCGACCCCGCGGGCGCAGGTGGCCGACAACGACCTGGCGCTGGGCATGGTGATCGAGGCCCTGAGCAACAGCAAATTCTGGAAGGACACGGCCGTGTTCGTCATCGAGGACGACGCGCAGAACGGCCCGGACCACGTGGACGCCCACCGCGTGACGGCGCTGGTCATTTCGCCGTACTGCAAGAAGGGGAGCGTGGACAGCACCCTGTACAGCACGAGCAGTATGCTCCGCACGATGGAACTGATCCTCGGGCTGAAGCCGATGAGCCAGTTCGACGCCGCCGCCCGCCCGATGTACCGCAGCTTCACCGCCAAGCCGGACCTGACGGCGTACAAGGCGGAGAAGGCCCGCATCGACGTGACCGAGCTGAACAAGCCGGGGGCGTGGGGGGCGGCGGCGAGCGACAAGCTGGACCTGGCGAAGGAGGACCAGGCCGACGACCTCGTGTTCAACGAGATCATCTGGAAGAGCGTGAAGGGGGCGAACAGCCCGATGCCGGCCCCCGTGCGGGCGGCCTTCTTCGTGCCCATCAAGGCGAAGTAGGAGGAGCGAGGAAGAGGGTTCACAACGAATCAAGGCGGAGAGGGCATCACCCAGGGCGGCTCAGAGATCGGGTTTGCGTAGGGTGGGTCCAGCGAGCGCCTCGCTCGCGCCGACCCACGCGGGCGGATTCCGTAGGT
>JANNVG010000451.1:0-6271 GCA_031414395.1 Fimbriiglobus sp. | reverse complement strand
GTCACTTCGTCAGTCTGTCTTTCCGCCGTTTCCGCCACTTCACTTTGACTGCGATGGCGTCCCCCGGGTCGCCGTCCCAGTCGGGTTTCAGCCCGGCGGCGGTCAGGGCGTCAACCACCTTCTGGCCGACCAGCCGTTTCTTCACGTCGTCGTTCTCGACCGCCGAGAACTTGACGTAGATGCCGCCCCCGTCCACGGCCGATTCGGTGTCCTGCATGTGGTAGAAGGCGTACCCGATCACCGTCCGTTTCTTCTCGCGGGCGGTCTCGATCTCATCCCAGATTTCGTGATGGCCGCAGTTCGAGCAGCAGGTGAAGTTTTGGCGGGCGACGACCCCCTTGCGTTCGAGCGACTTGAACGCGGAGTCGAGTTTGTCGCAATCGGTCGGCGTCGTCCACCGGGCTTGTTTGGTGTGGTGCGCGCGAACCGCCTGATCGACCAACGCTTTCACCGTCGCTCCCTCCACCTCTCCGTACTCCTCCTCATCCGGGTCTTCGGTGAAGCGGTCCACGATCGCGCCGCGGGTGGAGAACCCTTCGGCCACGTGCGCGGCGATGCCCCGCTTCAGGTTGGCGAGTTGTTTCTTGGTCGGCACGGCACGCCCTCGGTGGGTGGGGTCACTTCTTCTTCTTGAGCGCCGCGTTCTCGGCACGAAGGCGGTCAATTTCGGCTGCCATCTGGTCCTTCTCGGCTTCGGCCTTGGCCGCCCGTCGGGACGATTCGACCGCCCGCTGCTCGTCGGCGGTCAGGATGGTCTCGCCGGTGGCCGAATCCCGCAACCTCAGTCGCTCGCCGTCCCGCTCCAGGATCAGGCCGAGCCGGCGACTGGTCAGCGAGCCGTCTTTGTTCAGTTTGATCGGTTGCAGGCCCCCGCGCCCGCGGCGGAAGCCGGCGAGGGACGGGGAGAGGTACTCCTCGGTCGGGTCGAAGAGGATGTACTCGTCCACTCGCCACACGTTCTGGTAGATGGCGAACTTGGTTTCGGTGTCGTCGCGGCGGGTGGTCTTGGAGGTGATCTCGAACACGACCGACGGCACGGCCCCTTCCGCCCAGGTGCGGAACGTGTCGCGGTCGTGCGTCGGCACGCCGAACACCACGAACCCGTCCGGGGCGAGGTGCCGGGCGATGTTCCCCTGCTCGTAGTAGATGAGCATGTTGCCGCCGGTGTACACGCCGCCCTTCATCCCCTCCCACGCCTTCAACCGGAGCCACAGGTCGATCATCGCGCGGAGGTGGGCGACGGTTTCGGCCATTGGTTGCCCATCCGAACTGGGGTACTCGATCGGTTTGGTAAAGCCGGGAATCAGCGTCTTCATTCGTCACTCCTTGGGGGTGGTCCGCTGCTTCTCGTCGTCCTCCTTCCACCGCTGGAAGGTGCGGTACAGGGTCCGCTCGCCGATGCCCAACACCTTCGCCGCCTCCTCGCGGTTGCCTTTGGCCAACTCGAGTGTCCGCTCGATGTGATACCGCTCGATCTCCGCCAGGGGGCGGCCGACCCAGAAGTCTGCCCCGCCGCTTCCCACCGCCGCCGCCCCGCCGACCGCCGGCAGGGCGAGCGGGCCGCTGCCGCCGACCGGCACCGGGCCGGCGTCCTCGGGGAAGTCGTCCGCCCCCAACGTGCCGTCGTCGTCCAGCAGCACCATGCTTTCCAGCAGGTTCCGCAGCTCCCGCACGTTCCCCGGCCAGTGGTACGCGGCGAACGCCCGCCACACCGGCTCGCCGATGGTGGTAATCTTCTTTGAATACTTCGCCGTCAGGTCTTTCATGAAGTGGTTGACCAGCAGGGGGATGTCCTCGCGGCGCTCCCGCAGCGACGGCAGGCGGATCACGCCCACCTTCAGCCGCTGGTACAGGTCCCACCGGAATTTGCCCTCTTCGGCCAGCTTTTCCAGGTCTTTGTTCGTGGCGGTCAGGGTGCGCACGTCCACCTTGATCGGCTCGTTCGCCCCGATCCGCACCACCTCCCCGTTCTCCAGCACCCGCAGCAGCTTGGCTTGCAACGACAGCGGCATGTCGCCGATCTCGTCCAGGAAGAGCGTCCCCCCGCTGGCGTACTCGAACCGCCCCTTCCGCTGCTTGTCCCCGCCGGTGAAGGCGTGCGCCTCGTGCCCGAACATCTCGTCGTCGAGCAGGTTGTCGTTCAGGGCGGCGCAGTTGAGCGCGACGAACGGCTTGTTCTTCCGCGGGCTGTTCACGTGCAACGCCTTCGCCGCCAACTCCTTGCCGGTGCCCGCCTCGCCCAGAATGAGTACGGGGGCCGGCGCGGGGGCATACGCCTTCAACAGCTTCAGCACCCGCGCCATCTTCGGCCCGTTGCCCACCACCCCCTCGTACCCGAACCGCTCGTCCAGTTGCTGCCGCAGCTCGCGGTTCATGCGGGACAGTTTCACGCGGTCGGCGCTCTTCTCCACGATCGCCCGCAGCTCGCTCAGGTCAATCGGCTTCAGCACGTAGTGCGACGCCCCCAGCTTCATCGCCTCCTGCGCCGTCCGCACGTCGTTGTGCCCGCTGATGACCGCCACTTCGGCGTCCGGCTGCACCTTGCGGGCCAGTTGCACCAGCGTCAGCCCGTCCACGTCGGCCAGCCGCAGGTCGGTGAGGATGACGTCGAACTCGTCCGCCTCCAGTTTGTCCGCGCCGGCCTTGCCGGTGTGGGCGACGGTGACGGCGTACCCCTTCCGCTCCAGGCTCTCGGCGATGGCGGCGGCCAGCTTGGCGTCGTCGTCGATGACCAGCACGCGAACGGGGTCCACAACCGGCGGCGGCATGGCAGTCTCTTCTCAGGAGTCGGTGCGGGTATCGTAGCCGGCAGGGGGGCGATGGTGTATGCTGCGGGGGGTTGGAAGACCTCACCCCCCTTCCCCCTCTCCATGTCATGGAGAGGGGGTGTTCAAGACCCAAACCCTCCCGACAGATCCGCGGACGCCCCGATGCCGTCGCGGGTTGAACACCCCCTCCCCATGACATGGAGAGGGGGAAGGGGGGTGAGGTCTTCAGAAGCGAGACCCTCCCATGCGTACCGTCCTCCGCACGTCCGTGCTGCTCCTCGTCGTCGGCCTGGTCGGGGCGGCGGCGATGGTCGGCCAGGCCCAGAAGAGCAGCGGGGCGAAGATGGCCGACTCGGCCAACGCCTTCCTGGCCACCCTCTCCCCCGACGAGAAGAAGCAGGCCACCTTCGCCTACGACAACGACCACCGCACGGCGTGGTTCTTCACCCCCCAACAGGACAAGGAGAAGAACCCCACTCGCAAAGGTCTGCGGCTGGAGAAGATGACGGACAAGCAGAAGACGGCGGCGGTGGAGTTGCTCCGGGCCGGGTTGAGCACGACCGGCAGCAAGCAGGCGGAAGCGATCATGGCGAACGAGGGGCTGCTGGCCGAACTGGAAGGGAAGGGGGGCACGAACGTGCGGAGTCCGGGCTGGTACTTCGTGAGCGTGTTCGGCGAGCCGAACAACACCGGCAAGTGGGGCTGGCGGGTCGAGGGGCACCACCTGAGCGTCAACTTCACGCTCGACAAGGGCGAGGTGGTGAGCGCCACGCCGGTGATGTTCGGCACCAACCCGGCCGAGGTCAAAGCCGGCGACAAGAAGGGCACTCGCATCCTGCCCGAAGTGGAAGACCTGGCCAAAGACCTCATCAAGAGCCTGACCGACGAGCAGAAGAAGGCGGCGCTGCAAGCCAAGCAACTGCCGGAGATCAAGGAGAAGGCCCCCGCCGCCGGCGTGGGCGACCCGCTCGGCATCCCCGGCACTAAGCTGGACGACAAGCAGCAGGCGAAACTGCTCGCGGTGGTGAAGGCGTACTCCGACCGCCTGCCGGCGGACCTGGCCGACAGCGAGTACAAGAAGGCGACCGACGCCGGCATGGGCAAGGTGTACTTCGCCTACTGCATCGAAGAGGACAAGCCGGGCAAGCCGTACACGTACCGCGTGCACGGGCCGACGTTCGTGGTCGAGTTCGTGAACCTGCAAGCTGACAGCGCGAAGAACCCGGCCAACCACATCCACAGCGGCTGGCGGACCCTGCCCCAAGACTTCGGCCTGAAGGGGAAGTGACGGCGGCAGAAGCAGTTTCAGGTTCGTCGTCACGGCGGACCCCGTTAGCCCGACGCGCGAGCGAGGGGCCAGCGACTTGCTCGAATTGGCCGTCGGCTACTGACAGTCAGGTGGGCAATGCCAGAGGCTGTTAGCCCGACGCGCGAGCGAGGGGCCAGAGACTTGCTCGAAATGGCCGTCGGCCCCTTGCTCGCGCGTCGGGCTAACACGCGACATCCTACGCGAAACTGCTTTAACGCCCGCGGAGAAGGGCATCCCAGCTTTGCGCCCGGAGCACCCGGAGCGTCATCCGCTCCAAGCGGTCGTGATCGTCGATGGCGTTCAGCTTCGCCTTCTGTTCGGCCGTGGGGGTGCCAAACCTCACCGTGCCCTGCGTGAGGAGTGTTTTTCGCAGCTGCCGAACAGCACCGTCTTCCAAGATGATGGCGAGGGCCGGGTTCTCGTGCACGGACAGTGCCTCCTGGTAGATGGCTTCAAGGATGCTCCGCTGGGTGTGCATCCCGGCCAAGACGAATGACGACAGCACGATGTCTTTTGCCAGGTCCGGGGCGTCGGCGTCGGCAGTCGTCCCAATCCGTCCCACCCACTCCGGCAACACTTTCCGCCGGCACACCCCGGCCGGGGGGCGACCGAGTACCGCCAGCGGCAGCAACCCCGGCCCGCGGGTCAGCCAGTCCTCCGCGGGCGTCTCCCACACCCGCACGATGCGGAAGCGGAACCGCGTGTCGGCGTACTCCACCACCTCGGACAGCCCGGCCGTCACCGCGTTCGACTGCAACAGCACCGCCACACTCCAGACGGGCAACCCGGTCTGCCGCCTGGCCAACACATTGTACTGCAACAACCGCAGCGCCAACTCCGGGTCCGGCCCGGCCTGCATGTGGATGTGAACCACGGCCGTGTCGGTGCGAATGAGGGTGTCGGCGGCGGCCGACACCACCGACAGGTCGGCGTCAACCACCTGCGGCGGGCGGTGGGAGTGAAACCCCAGATAGGTGAGCCAGTCCGCCGGGTGGTTGCGGATCAGGCTTTTCAGGGTGGCGTCGAACGGGTTGGGCATCGCGGAAGTGTACCACCACACGCACGTCGCCAGAGCGCGAGTGCCTTCCGGTACGCGAACGGGGCCACGGCGGATCACCCGCCGTCGCCCCGCAACTCGCACCCGGCGGCTCGCTTGCACCGCACGTCAGTCGTTGCCGCTGACCACCTCGCCGTCGTTCCGCACGGCGTACCGCCGCAGGTTGACCGGGTCGATGCTGGTGCGGACGGCCCGCGTGCTGCCGTCGCCGAACGCGAACATGCAAATGCCCGTGTGCCAACTGCCGAACCGGCGGGCGTAGAAGGCGTCGCCGGTGGTGCTCGGCGACACGTCCGTCGGCCCCTTGGCCAGCGGGTCGTCCGGCCCGGCCACCCGCCCGGCGTAGGTCGTCCACACGCCGTTGTAGATCGACCCGTCGCCCACCTTCGCCCGCCCGAACATGCCCTGGGGGATGTGCTTCTCGCCGGCCAGGAAGGTGTTACTCAGCCCGTCCGTCACGCTGGCGAACGTGGTCAGCCCCTTGAAGCTGCCGCCCACCGGCGCCTGCCCCTGGATGATCATGCCGTTCGCCCGGACGCTCGCCCAGTCGATCGACGCCGGGGTGCCGGGGTAGCCGTTCACCGTGCCCACGCACCCGGCGTAGTCGCCCAGCCCGCCGGGCGGGTTGTTGGTGCCGAAGAACCGCGCGTCGGTGAACGGGCCGGTGAAGTTCGGCGGGGCGGTGTTGTCGCCCGGCCGCACGTCCTCCTGCGTGCTCAGGGTGGTCGGGGTGCGGCGGCTCGGGCAGTAGAACGTCTTCACCTGGAACGTGCGGGCGGTGGCGTTGGCGGCCGACGAGTACGCGGCCGTCGGCGTCCACAGGTTCCGCAGGTTGTCCTGCTCCATGTACGGCATGATGAGCACGAACCACGTGACCGTCTGGTTGGTCACCCGGCCCGGCGGCAGGGTGCCCACGCTGTCGTGGTAGTTGTGGCAGGCGAGGCCGATCTGCTTCAGGTTGTTCGAGCAACTCATGCGGGCGGCGGCCTCTCGCACTTTCTGCACGGCCGGCAACAGCAGGCCGATGAGGATGGCGATGATGGCGATCACCACCAGCAGCTCGATCAGAGTGAACGCGGGACGAGATTGTAGCCGGCCACTGTGAGGCCGGACCTGACCGGGGTCACAGACCCCGGC
>JANNVG010000450.1:0-7028 GCA_031414395.1 Fimbriiglobus sp. | reverse complement strand
GGGGGCGGCCACACCCCCACCAACGACCCAACGACTCAGCCCTTCCCTTCGAGCTTCAACAGCCACTCCTTCCGCCACAGCCCGCCGCCGTACCCGCCCAACTTTCCCCCACTGGCGATCACCCGGTGGCACGGCACCACGATGGCCAACTGGTTCCGCCCGTTCGCACCCCCCACCGCCCGCGCCGCCGTCGGCTTCCGCAACCGCTCGGCCACCTGCTGGTAGCTCACCTTCGCCCCGTAGGGGATGTGAACCAGCTCGCCCCACACCCGCTGTTGGAAGGCGGTGCCGTCCTGTCGGATCGGCAAATCGAACCGCTTCAACTCGCCGGCGAGGTACGCCTTCAACTGCGACACCGCCGACGCCAGCACCTTCGTGTCGGCAACGAAGTCGGCGTGCGGGGTGGCGTCCATCAGCACGCCGGTGAGGGACTGACCGTCGGAGGTGAGGAGCAGCGGGCCGATGGGGGAGGGCAGCAGGTGGAAGTAGGTGACGGGCACGGCGGCACTCCACGGGGTTGCCAGACCCTACCCGACGAATGGAAATATGTCCAGTGAAACTCCGTCGGCGTTCCCCCGCCGCCGGATGGTTCTTTCCACCTCCCCCCACCCATCCGTGGAACCATGCCCGAATCGTGGAAGAACCCATACCGGCCAAGCACTTACGGCGAATCGCCCCACCGCACGCTGATCGGCGGAACCACCCCGGCAGACGATTGCACGCGCGTCCGCCCGCCGGTACGCTACCACTCATGCAGACCACCTCGCTCACCCTCCTTGACGCCGTGAAGGGCAACCCGCACGCGCCCGAGTGGGGGCGGTTCACCCGCCTGTACCTGCCGCTGATCGAACGGTGGGCGATCCGCAACGGGTTCCAACCGGCCGACGCCGCTGACCTCGCCCAGGACGTTCTGCTCAAGCTGCTGTCCGCGCTGCCGGGCTACCGGCGGGAGGACGGGCGGTCATTCCGCAGTTGGCTGTTTCGGCTGGCCACCAACGCCGGGCACGACTTCCGCAGGCGGGTGGCCACTCGCAAGCTGCCCGCCGGCGACGGGCTGTCCGGGGTGGTGAACGCCGCACCGTTCGCCGAGATGGACGAAGCCGAATACCTCCGCGAGTTGAGCCGGCGGGCGGTGGAGGCGGTGCGGGGGGACTTCGGAGAGCAGACGATGGCGGCGTTCACCGGCACGAAGATCGACGGTCGACCGGCCGCGGAGGTGGCCGCCGAGTTGGGCATCACCACGAACGCCGTGTACGTAGCGGTGAACCGGGTGATGACCCGCCTGCGGCAGGAACTCGACGGCCTGCTCGACTGAAAAAAACTTCCGGAACCGCGAAAGGTGCCCCCGCCCCAAGTGCGTTCCCTCGGCGAACCCGGACCCGACCGCTCGCAAGCCGCGACCGGCGGGACGGATCAAACCCGAGGGACTCGCGATGAACAGCTTCAAGAAGTTCGTGCTGGCGGCGGTGCTGGCGGTGGTGGCGATGGGTGGGGTGGCGGTGATCGACTCGCCGGTGGTGGGCACCCAGCGAACCGAAGCGGCCCCGCCCAGTAAGCCGGTCGCCCCGTGGTTCGCCAAGGTGTACTACAAGGGCAAGGCCGGTTACCTGGGCGGGTACAAGACGAAGGCCGACGCGATCAAGTACGCCCAGTTGTGGGTGAAAGGGGTGGGTGCGAAGAACGGGGCGTCGTTCCGCGGCGAGGTGATCTACAACCCGAAGAACTGAGCCGGTGATCTCCCGGCGGAGGGCGTGCCATGCGACCGACCGACGACCAACTCTACCAGTTCCTGCTCGGCACCCTGCCGTCCGAGGAGGCGGAAGCCGTCGCCCGGTGGGTGGAATCGACCCCGGAAGCGGTCGAACACCTGGCCCGCCTGGAACAGCCCGACTCGCTCGCCGCCGCCCTCGACCGGGGCGGCGACGGCCGTTCCGACGACACGGTCGACCGCTCCGCCCGGCCGTCCACCACCCGCCCGCCGGTTGGCGGTGTGGAGCACGTGACGGCGACGCCATCCCAATCGGAACGGGTGCCGGACTTCCCCGGCTACCAGGTCACCGCCGAACTGGCTCGCGGGGGCATGGGGCGGGTGTTCGCCGCCCTCGACGGTCGGCTGAACCGTGAGGTGGCGATCAAGACCCTCCTTCCGGGGGCGGACCCGACCCGGTTCGTCGTCGAAGCTGGGATCACCGCCCGCCTGCCGCACCCCGGCATCCCGCCGGTTCACGCCCTCGGGCTGGCGGCCGATGGCACCCCGTACCTGGTGATGAAACTGATCCACGGGCGGACACTGGCCGCCTGGCTGGACGCCCGCCCGTCCCCGGCCGCCGACCGGGCCGACCTGTTGCGCGTGTTCGAGCAGGTCGCCCAAGCGGTCGGGTTCGCGCACACGCGAGGGGTGATCCACCGCGACCTGAAGCCGGCGAACGTGATGGTGGGCGAGTTCGGCGAGGTGCAGGTGATGGACTGGGGGCTGGCCCGCTCATTGCAAAATGCGGAATCCGGAGTGCGGAATGAGGGCACCGAGCCGGCTGAGGGCACTTCCAATCCACACTCCGCACTCGACAATCCGCAATTGACCGCGGCCGGCACAGTGATGGGCACGCCTGGGTACATGGCCCCGGAACAGGCCCGCGGAGAGGCGGCGGACCCGCGGACGGACGTGTTCGCCCTCGGGTCGCTCCTGGCGGCCGTCCTCACCGGGCAGCCGGCGTTCACCGCCGACACCTCCCGCGAGACGGTGGCGCGGGCGGCGGCGGCCGACCTAGCCCCGGTGTTCGCCCGGCTGGACGCGAGCGGGGCGGATGGCGAGCTGGTCTCTCTGGCCAAGCGGTGTCTGGCGGCGACCGCGGCCGACCGCCCGGCCGACGGGCGTGCCGTCGCCGACGAGGTGCGGGCGTACCGGGCGGGGGTGGAGGCACGTCTGAAGCGGGCCGAGACGGAGCGGGCGGAAGCGGTGGTGCGAACGGCGGAGACGCGGAAGCGGCAGCGGGTGGTCGTGCGGGCCGGCGGCCTGATCGCCGGCATGTTGCTGGCCGGGCTGGTTGCCAGCCTACTCCTCCTCAACCGGGCGACGACCGCCGAGGCGAAGACGGCCGAACAGCTCGACCAGACCCGTCGGGCGCAAGTCGAGACGGCGAGACAACTCCGGGAGACGCAAAAGGCGGAAGCGGAGGCGGCGGCCCAACTCAAGTTGACGAAGGTCGCGGAGGCCGACGCGCGTGAGAAGCTGACCTTCTCCACCAAGTCGAACGACATCCTCGGGTCGGTGTTCGTCGCCCTGGACCCGTCGGCGACCTACCCCACTGTCGCCGACCTGAAGAACGCCCTGAAGGCACAACTGGATCGAGCGGTGAAGGAACTCGACGGGTCCGCCATCGGCGACCCGTTGGTGGTGGCGCGAATGCAGTACATCTTGGGGAATTCCCTCCTCGGGTTGGGTGACGCGGGCCAGGCGGTCACAGTCCTGAAGAAATGCCGGGCGACCCGTGAGGCCATTCTTGGACTCGACGACCCCGCCACCCTGTCCGTCATGAACAGTTTGGGGCTGGCCTACAAGGCGGCGGGCGACCTCGTCCGGGCTGTCCCTCTACTGGAAGAAGTGGTGCGCCGGTCCGAGGCGTTGTCGGGAGGCGATCACCCGTCGACCATCACCTACAAAGACAATCTGGCTTCCGTCTACCAGGACGCCGGCCGGCTGGAATCGGCACTGCCCCTCTGGAAACAGGTGCTCGAGTTGTCAAAAGGCCAGTGGGGGGCTGATCACCCGCACACCCTCGGCGTGATGAACAACCTGGCCGGCGGGTATCGGGACACCGGCAACCTTGGCGATGCGCTGCCCCTCTGGGACAAGGCTCACCAGCTCCTGAAAGCGAAGGTCGGACCCGATCACCGGCACACGCTCGCCGCCATGAACAACCTGGGGGAGGGTTACAACCAGGCCGGGAAATACGAACTGGGGCTTCCGCTACTGGAAGACGCACTGCGGCGTTCGAAAACCTCCGCCGGGGCGGATCACGCTCAGACGCTCGCCATCATGACCTGCCTCGCCGAGGGGTATCGCGAGAGTGGCAAGACTGACCTGGCATTGCCGCTGTGCGAGGAGGCACTGAAGCGGTCGACGGCGTCACTCGGGGCAGACCACCTGGAAACCTTCGGCCGGATGAATAACCTGGCGGTATGCTATCGGGAGGCCGGCAAGACCCTGCTGGCATTACCCTTGTGCGAGACGAGTTTCGAGTCCCAGAAAGAGAAACTTGGGGCCGATCACCCGCACACACTCGCCGCAATGAACAACCTGGCCGAATGTTATCGCTCCGCCGGCAAATTCGATCTCGCCCTCCCGCTGTTGGAAGACGGGTACGAGCGCCAACGGCAGAAGTTGGGCGCCGATCATTCCCTTACCCTCACCGGCCTGAACAACTTGGCACTCGCATACAAGGAGACAGGGCGAGTCGTCAAAGCGCTGCCACTGTGGGAGGACGCGCACAAGCGGCTGAGCACGAAACTGGGCGCCGATCACCCGCGCACGCTCGGCGTCATGTTCAACTTGGCGCAGGGGTATGCCGCGAACCACGAGGTGGACAAGACCGTGCCGCTGCTCGAATCGATGGTCAAGTTGGCGAAGGCGAAACTGGACCCCGATCACCCGGTCACGCTCAAGGGCATTGGCGAATTGGCGGTGTGGTATCACAGGACGGGGAAACTGCCCCAAGCCTTGCCGATGCTGGAGCAGGTGTTGAAAAGCCGGCGGGCGAAAGTCGGGACGGACCATCTGGACACACTCGCGAGCATGAACAATCTGGCCATGGCCTACCAGGACGCCGGGCGAGTGGCGGCGGCCGTCCCGCTGTTCGAAGAGGTGGTCAAGCTCATGCGGGAGAAACTCGGGGGGGAACACCCGTCGACGGTCGCTTGCCTGGGCAACCTTGGGGTGGCCTACGTAGAGGCGGGACAGGGGGGGTTGGCGGTGAAGGCGTTGTCTGAGGTCGCCGACGCCAAGCGGAAGGTGGCCCCGAAGGACAGTGAACGGTTCGCCGGGGACCTCGCCCAGATGGCGTCCTACCTCATCAGTTGTGGTGAGCACGCTTCGGCCGAGAGGTTCATCCGCGAGAGCTTGACCATCCTCCAAAAGAAAGCGCCCGAGGTGTGGGTCACATTCAACGTGCAGTCACTGCACGGCGCGGCATTGCTCGGGCAGAAGAAGTACGAAGACGCCCAACGGCAACTGGTGAATGGGTACGAGGGCATGAAGGAGCGTGAGAAGAGCATCCCGAGGGAGGCCCAAATCGCTATCCCTCAGGCGCTCGACCGACTCGTCGCCCTCTACACGGCCACCGACAAACGGGACGAGGTGAAGAAGTATCAAGAGCTGCGGGCGAAGTACCCGCCGGCGAAAAAGGAAGTGCTCTCCGCCCCGCGGGCGGACAAGTGATCGGCGGGCGGCCGATGCGAGCGGCCCTGAAAGGCATCATCCCTCCGGCAGGTGAAGTTGTCTGCCGAACTTCCCACCCTGGTATCACCCCACCTCGGCAATTGTCTTCGCTTCGCCGAGTTTGGAAATGTTGGCGAGGGCGGGTTGCAAGCGGACGCGGCCCATGTCGAAGGCGGTGTGCAGGATCGTGTTCACCAAGTGCGGCGTGCCGCACGCGAACTCGGCCGGCTCGCCGCCGTCCTTCGTCGAACGCCCCATCACGTTCCCCCGTCCGCCGAGCAATCGGTGGACTGACATCACGCCGTTCGCCAGGACAACTGCCCTTCTTCACGGCATTCGTGTAGCTTCTTCGCGCACAATCGGTATACTATCGGCGTCACACGGGTGCCGTGTCGGTCGTTCCCCGGCTTCCTCTCCCAGGACAGCCGCCGCGAATGTCAAAAAACGAGCATATTCCCCCGCCCCTGCCCGAAATCGTGGGCGTCTCCGCGGCGATGCAGTCCGTTTACCGGATGGTGAAACTGGTCGCGCCCGCGCACGCCACCGTCTTGCTCGTGGGCGAAACCGGCACCGGCAAAGAGGTCATCGCCAAAGCACTCCACAAGCTGAGCGGGCGGTTCGACGGCCCGTACATCCGTGTCAACTGCGGGGCGTTGCCGGAAACGCTGCTGGAAAGTGAGCTGTTCGGGCACGTGAAAGGGGCGTTCACCGGGGCCATCGAGAACAAGGCCGGGCGGTTCGAGGCGGCGCACGGCGGCACGCTGTTCCTGGACGAGATCAACAGCATGTCGCCGAAGCTTCAGGTGAAGCTGCTGCGGGTGCTGCAAGAGCGGGAGTTCGAGCGGGTGGGCGAGAGCCGCACCATCCGCGTGGACGTGCGGGTGATCGCCGCCACGAACGCCGCGCTGGAAGAGCTGGTGGAGCGCGGCGAGTTCCGCGAGGATTTATATTACCGCCTGAACGTGGTGCCGGTAGTGCTGCCGCCGCTCCGCGAGCGGCCGGACGACATCCCCCTGCTGGCGCGGTTCTTCCTGAAGCGGTACGCCGAGGCGAACAAGCGGACGGCGACGGAGTTGTCCGCGGAGGTGCAGTCGGCGCTGCTCGCGCACGACTGGCCGGGGAACGTGCGGGAGTTGGAGAACGCCATCGAGCGGCTGGTGGTGCTGAGCGGGGACGGCCCGCTGCGGGTGGAGTACCTGCACACCGAGCGGCCGCGGGTGGTGCTGCGGGGGGCGAAGGGGGGCGGGGCGGGCGGGCCGGTCGATTACGCCACCCTGTTGCGGGCGCTGGTGCGGGCGGGCATGACGCACCCGCTGCCGGCCGGGGTGAAGCTGCACGAGTTCGTCGTCGGCGGGGTGGAGCGGGAGTTGATCGAGCAGGCCATGCGGCAGTGCGGGCGGAAGCAGATCAAGGCGGCCGAGTTGCTGGGCATCAACCGCAACACCCTGCACAAGAAGCAGAGCGAGTACGAGAAGACCGACGCCGAGGGGGCGGTGGCGGAAGACGCGGAGTGACTTGTGTGTCGGGCGGGTCGAGCGGCCGGGGATCGCGGTCACGCACACGGACCGTCGAACCGTTCGACCACACCAGCCAC
>JANNVG010000449.1:0-6299 GCA_031414395.1 Fimbriiglobus sp. | reverse complement strand
CGCGCGAGCGAGGGGCGAACCGCCTCCGGATGTCCGACAGAGCGACTGGCACCTCGCTCGCGCGTCGGGCGACTGACAGTCAGATTTGGAATGCCAACGAGTGAAGTCCGGAGACCTGAACCGGATCGAACGGCCTGAAAGGCCGGGTTCTGTCAGCCCAGGGCGAAGTGAGCCGAAGGCGAACGACGCCCTGGGACCACAACACCAAGCACTGCCGCCCTGAAAGGGCGGATTCAACTTGAACCTGCCCATTCAGGGCGACATTCCGATCGCCTAGCATTCCCAGACCTCCGCTCGCTGCGCTCGCTCCGACCTGGGCTGACGGAACCCGGCCTTTCAGGCCGGCCGGGTGGGTCGATTTGTCCCGTCTTCACTCGATGGCATTCCTTACCAAATGGTCAAAAACCGGCGACACAGACCCCGAATCGATTTCGCCGGGGGTGGGGAAGCCGTCCGACCGAACCGCCCTGTTCGATGTTCAATGTGCCGTGCCCAAAGGGTGCAGCCGTCACCCACGAATCGTAATCTCGACAGCTTCCGGAGCGACACCGAAGGTCAGGGCGAGAGCTTTCTTCGCTTCAGCAATCGTCATTGGCCCACCCGCCGACTTCGACCGCGGCTCGGGCTTCGTCTTCGGCTTCACTGGCATCTTCTGCCACTCCAAGGTCGCCGGGTTGATTTTCAACGCTTCCAGGCTCTCGGCATAACGCACGGGGTTTCGATCCCCGGTCCACACCTCGGGGACATCGACGGTCGCGTACTCGCTGAAGAGAATCAGGAAGCGGTCTGCTTTGGCCGGACAGACCACGACTTCCTTCACCCTTCCGACGAGGAAGGCAGAGTGGTGTGCCTCATCATCCTCGACCCAGTCGGCGTGCGCGTTTCGGGTGCAGACGGCGAATTCACACTGGCGGGCGTTGTTGCGGTCTAACCGCCACGACGAGGTGCCGCCCTCATCCAGGAGGCGCTGAGTGCTCTTGGCGGTGAAGACGACGATGACGTTGCTGGTGGACATGGCTCGGCCCTGTGGTTGTGTTCCGCCCGTCGCTAGCAATATAGAAACAATCTACGAGTATTCCAGAAGTATTCGAGAATTTTTCCGCACTCCGTCTTCCCAGTTCTGATGCACACCGATCAATCGGTCTGAGTGATTTCGGGTTCGGTGATACGGGTGAGCGCGCGACGGGTGAACCGCATCCGGGTGTCCGGCAGGGCGGCGGGGGTCGCCGACGAAGCGTCGGCTCGCCCGCCCTACGTCTGCTCGCCGTTGTTCGCGCTCGGCCCTGACTTCGCTCGTCGCTTCGCCCGCTCGTCCCACACCCACTGCGCGCTTAACCCCACGCCCAGCGCTGCGGCGGCCCACTGGTAGAACGTCAGCCCCCACGCCCACTCCGGCTCCGGGCGGATGAACTCGCTCAGGAAGCGGTACGCCGAGTACGCGATCAGGTAGAGTTGCAGGCGGTGCCCCGCCAGCCAGTTCAGTTTCAACAGCGCCAGCACCACCGCCGCCATGCTCAGGTGGAACAGGCTCTCGTAGATCTGCGTCGGGTGCCGCGGCAGGCCGTCGCCGAAGTCCACGCCCCACGGCACGCTCGTCTCCACCCCGGCACAGCAGCCGTTGAAGAAGCACCCCCAGCGGCCGATGGCGATGGCCGCCGCCAGCGGCAGCGCGAACGTGTCGCCCGTCTTCACCCGCACGCCGAGGAACAGCTTCACCCCCTCGACGGCCAGGTACGCGCCGATCAGCCCGGTGGTGATCGTCTTGCCGTCGGCCAGCCACGGGATGAACGTGCTGTCGGCGCCGATCAGGAAGGGCAGCTTGGCGGCGAACACCCCGCCGACGAACCCGGCGGCGGCGAGCGCGAACCGCTGACCGCGGGGCAGGGCGGCGACGGCCGGGTTCTTGGGCATCCGCCAGCGGACGAGCAGGAACGCCGCCGCCGCCAGCAGCATGAACAGGGCGTACAGCAGGCGGGGCAGTTGCATGGGTAATGAAGTCGCACGCGGATGACGCGGATTTCAGCGCGGATCAACGCGGATGAAGACAGAAATCCGTGAATGAGGAAGGCAGGAAGGCAGGAGACGAGTTCGAGACCGGCTCTGTTCCTGCTTTCCTGGGTTCCTCATTCAATCCTGTTTTGATCCGCGTTCCTCCGCGCTGAAATCCGCGTCATCAGCGTGCCCGTTCTCACTCAGGCCATCGCAAGAGGTTTTCGCACCGTCGGCCGATCCGCCAGCGGGGGCAGGGGCAGGTGGCCGTCGCGGTAGAGCGTGTTGTACGTGCAGAACGGCACCACATGCCCGCTCGGCAGCACGTGCGCGATGCAGCACTTCATCGCCTGCCGGGTGTCGAACGTGTGGGCGTCGAGGAAGCTGGTGAGCGTAACGCGGAACACCTGCTCGCCGGTCAGTTGCTCGGCCAGCGCCTTCGCCAGGAAGTCGGACTCGGGCGGGGTCGGGCCGCACCCGGCGGGGCCGCACCCGCAGTCGCCCACGCTGCTCAGCACCGCCGCCGCGATCTGCTTCGCCCGCGCCGGCGTGTACACGATGCTGTTGGCGATCAGGTCGAGGTGCGGCTTCACGTCGATCAGCCGGTTGATGGGCGTGACGGCTCCGTCGCCGCGATACAGGTACGCCAGCATGTGACAGTTCGGGTGGGCACACGGCAGCGGCATGAAGTCGGTCACTTCCAACATGCCGGCGGTCTGGTTCACCAGCCCTTTCACCAAGTCGGGCATGGTGGCCCGGTTCTCCAGATCCTCCGGCTTCGTGTGCCGCCCGCAAAAGGTGGCGAGCTGGTAGCTCACCCCGCGTACGATCTTCTGGCTCAGCCCGAACGTCAGCACCGCCCCCACCTCGTGCAGGTTCGTTTCCGCCGCCACGGTACAAACGAGCGTGGTGCGGATGCCGAACTCGGACAGCACCTCCAGCGCCGCCCGCTTCACGTCTTGCAGCTCTTCGCCGCGAAGTGCCTTGTGCGTGGCCGGGTCGAAGCCGTCGAACTGCAGGTAGATTTCCAGCCGGTCGCGCATCGGGGCGAGTGCTTCCACCAGCTTGCGGTCTTTGGCCAGCCGGATGCCGTTGGTGTTAATCATCACCGCCTGGATGGGCTGCTCGTAGGCGTACCGCACCATGCGGGGCAGGCCCGGGTGCAGCGTCGGCTCGCCGCCGGAGATCTGCAACACGTCCGCCACGCCTTCCATTTCCACCAGCCGATCCACCATGCCGGTGAACGTGTCGAACGACAAGTGCGTGCCGCCCGGCCCGCTCTCGGCGAAGCACATCGGGCACTTCAGGTTGCACCCGGTAGTGATCTCCACCAACGCAACGCACGTGTGCTGCTCGTGTTCGGGGCAGATGCCGCAGTCGTGCGGGCAGCCTTTGTCCGATTCGGTGGCGTACTTCTTCGGCTGGCGGGCGGGGCGGGCGAACTCGTTGCGGTCCCAGTAGTCCACGTCCGAGCACACGAAGTCGTCGAACGCCCCGTGCTCGGGGCACCGTTTGCGGAGGTACACCCTCTTGTCGCGGACGACGATCTTGGCGTCCACCCGCCGCCGGCAGTGCGGGCACAGGCTGTGCGTGGTGCCCAGGAAGGTGTAATCGCGGGTGGACATCAGAAGAACCGCACTTTGCAAACGAGGAGGAAGAACGCGCCGAGGGCACACGGGAGGACGGCGATCAGGCCGACCAGGATCGGCAGCAAGAGTGTCGGCGGCGGGTCGGAGTCGCTCACGACTACCCCAGCATGAGGGCGCACGCGCCGGTCAGCAGCCCACAGACGGCGAGCGGCAGGAGGGTGGCGACCAGCACGATGACGAGAATGGTCCGCCGGCGGCGCTTGGCCACTTCTTCGGCCCGGCGGTCGTCCTCGGCCGAATCGAACCGCGAGTTGGACGCGGAGTCGGACCCGGAGTCGTCGTCGGCGCGGTGGGCCATCGGCGGCGGGTCGGGCGGGTCGGCCATGGCAGCGACCTCGGCGGGGTGAACGGCGCAGGCCGGGCGGAGTTATGGTATCCGCAGGTCGCGGCACGCCTGCTCGTAACTCCCCTCCAGGTCGAGCGGGATGGAGAGGGTGTCGGACAGCCAGAGCGGCAACGTCGGCAGCGTCTGGCCGACGGCGAGCGAATGGGACCACGTTTCGAGAATGGTCTTCTCCCCCCGCGTCCCCCGCTCCACCTGTCGGCACGAGGCGGCGTAAGTCGCCGGCGGGTCGGCGCTCATGGGGTCGGCCGTCGGGTGGCCGAGGAAGGCCATCAGCTCGGCGTACAGGTTGAAGTGCTTGACGGTGACCAGGTCGATGACGCTCACCGCCACCCCGCGACGGATCATCTCGGCACACTTGGCGACGAACGCCGTCCGGCTCTGCGGGCGGTCTTTGTTGGCCGGGCTGACGATCTCGATGGCCGCCACGAGAGTGCGCTCGCGGTCGGCGTCGTACACCCGCACGGCGTACTCGTACTCGCCGGCCGATTCGGTCTCCACCGTCACCGTCGGCCGGCTGGCAACCCAACCGCCAACGACGACAGGAACGTCGGTCATCGGGGCGGTCGCTTCTCGTACCGCGCCCAGATGCACCCGCGGCTCGGCCACGAAGCCGGGCGGCAGCTCGACCTGCACCTGTTGCATCATGACCACCGGCCAGACGGCGTGGAACCCTTCCCACGAACTGCGTTTGCTGACCGGCGGGCGGAAGTGGTCGCGGAGCGGCATGGCAGTTCCTCCGGTACGATTCTACCCCGCTGTCAATACTCCGCATTCCCCGGCGTGCGGGGGAAGGGGATCACGTCGCGGATGTTCGCCATGCCGGTGAGGAACAGGAGCGTCCGCTCCAGCCCCAGCCCGAAGCCGGCGTGCGGGACGGTGCCGTACCGCCGCAGGTCCGAGTACCAACTGTACCCGTCCGGGTGCAGCCCGGTCTCCCGCATCCGCCCTTCCAGCACGTCCAGCCGCTCCTCCCGCTGGCTGCCGCCGATGATCTCGCCCACGCCCGGCACCAGCACGTCCATCGCCCGCACCGTCTTGCCGTCGTCGTTCACCCGCATGTAGAACGGCTTCAGCGTCCGCGGGTAGTCGTACAGGATGACCGGCTGCTTGAAGTGCTGTTCGGTCAGGAACCGCTCGTGTTCGGACTGCAGGTCCGACCCCCAGCTCACCGGGTACTCCCACGCCTTGCCCGCCTTCGTGAGGATGTCCACCGCCTCGGTGTACGACACCCGCAAGAACGGCTGGGTGGTGATGGCGTGCAGGCGGTCGAACAGCCCCTTGTCCACCCGCTCGGCGAAGAACTTCAAGTCCTCGTCGCACTTGGCCAGGGCGTCGGTCACGATCCGCTTCAGGAACGCCTCGGCCAGGTTCATGTTGTCGGTCAGGTCGGCGAACGCCACCTCCGGCTCGATCATCCAGAACTCGGCCAGGTGCCGGGGGGTGTTCGAGTTCTCGGCGCGGAACGTCGGCCCGAACGTGTACACCTTGCCCAGGCCGCACGCGAACGCCTCGACCTGGAGCTGCCCGCTCACCGTCAGGAACGCCGGCTTGCCGAAGAAGTCGCGGGCGTAGTCGGTCTTGCCGTCGGCCTTTGGCGGCTTATCCGGGTCGATGGTGGTGACGCGGAACAGTTCCCCGCCGCCCTCGCAGTCGCTGGCCGTGATGATCGGGGTGTGGACGTACAGGAACCCGCGCTCGTCGAAGAAGTCGTGGACCGTCTTCGACACCCGGTGCCGCAGCCGGGCGATGCCGCCGAACGTGTTCGTGCGGGGCCGCAGGTGGGCGATGGTGCGGAGGAACTCGTAGGTGTGCCCCTTCTTTTGCAGCGGGTACGTGTCGGCGTCGGCGTCGCCGAGCAGGTCCACCTTCGTGGCGTGGATTTCCGTCGCCTGCCCCTTCGCCGGCGACGCCTTCACCTCCCCCTCGACGGCCACGCTCGCCCCCACCTTCAGCTTCTTCACCACGTCCTCGTAGTTGGGCAACTCGGCCGCCGCCACCACCTGCACGTTCCCCTGACACGACCCGTCGTTCACCTCGACGAAGCTGAACCCGCCCTTCGAGTCGCGGCGGGTGCGGACCCACCCGCACAGGCGGACGGTGCGGCCGACGGCCTCGGCCCCGCGGGCCGCCGCCACGCTGATCGTGTCCATCCGAATGCCCCCGAATGTGGTGCGTACTGATGAGTGCGATTCTACGAACCGCCAGACGAGACTTCGCCGCGAGCATCGCGAGCGCCAGTGCGACGGGCGCTCGCGATGCTCGCGGCGAAGACACATACTCGATCTTGTCGGCCACGGGCAGGAACATGAGGCTGG
>JANNVG010000448.1:0-4300 GCA_031414395.1 Fimbriiglobus sp. | reverse complement strand
GCCGGCGACCCCCGCCACGAACGACCGACGGCGGGGGTCGCCGGCGACGCGCCGGCTCGCCCGCCCTACGGAGGGCACCGATGTCCGAGCCGACCGACGAATCCCCCGACGGGGCCGCCGTCTTCCCCATGATCCCGGCCGAGTTGGGCGTTCACCCGCTGCTGCTGGCGGTGCTGCACGCCTACGTGTTCCTGGAAGGGTCCGACCCGACCGTGCTGAACGGCACAGTGGCCGAAGAGGCGATGGAGTACCTCGCTTCGTACCTGCAACGGCTGAGCGGGGCCGACCTGAAGCGGGCGAAAGAGGACTTCGCCACCCTGGTGTCGTTCGCCAAGTCGGAGAAGTGGCCGAAGCAGCAGGTGCGGTTCCTGCAAGACTTCCTGAAAGAGAACGGCGTCGGCGGCGAGTAACCGAACCCGGAATTCGCTCTAACACTGTTTCTTCCGGACCAGCGACGATGGCTCCGGCGGGGGGTGTGGGTGTCGGCCGGAATCAATGAGAGGCATTGGATCGATGAGCACGCCTGCGAGTCTCGAACGCTACTCCCGTCAGATGCGGGTGCCGGGCATCGGCAAGGCGGGGCAAGAGCGGATCATGGCCAGCCGCGTCACCCTGTGCGGGGTCGGCGCGCTCGGCACGGTGCTGGCGAACACCCTGGTGCGGGCCGGCGTCGGGTTCGTGCGGGTGGTGGACCGCGACTTCGTCGAGCCGAGCAACCTGCAACGCCAAGTGCTGTTCGACGAGTCGGACGTGACCAACAACCTGCCCAAAGCCGAAGCGGCGGCGACGAAGCTGCGGCAGATCAACTCGACGGTCGAAGTCGAACCGGTGGTGGCCGACATCAACCGCACCAACATCGAAGGCCTGTGCGACGGGGCCGACCTGATTCTGGATGGCACCGACAACTTCGAGGTGCGGTATCTGATCAACGACGTGAGCATCAAGCACAACAAGCCGTGGGTGTACGGCGGGGCGGTGGGCACCGAAGGGATGAGCATGACCGTGTTGCCGGGCGAGACGCCGTGCCTCCAGTGCGTGTTCGAGAAGTCGCCGGGGCCGGGCGACGTGGGCACGTGCGAGACGAGCGGCGTGCTCGGCCCCATCGTCGGCGTGGTCGCCAGCTTTCAAGCCGCGGAGGCGTTGAAGATTCTGGCCGGCAAGCGGCAGGCCGTGAACCGCGACCTGTTCTGCATCAACCTGTGGGACAACACCACGCGGTGGGTGAAGATCGCCAAGTTGGCCGGCCGCAAAGGCCACTGCCCGTGCTGCGCGAAGCGCAGCTTCGAGTGGCTGGACGGCGAACACGGCACGCAGACGACCAGCTTGTGCGGGCGGAACGCCGTGCAGGTGACGCCGAAGGGCGGGACGAAGTTGGATTTGAACGACCTGAAGAAGCAGCTCGAAGCCAGCGGCAGCGTGACCGCCAACCGCTTCCTGCTCAAGTTCCACACCACGGATGCGGGGAACGGGTACGAGTTCACCGTCTTCCCCGACGGGCGGGCCATTATCAAAGGGACCGACGACACCGACCGCGCCCGCACCCTGTACGCCAAGTACGTCGGGCACTAATTCCGATCTGCGGGCGATTTTCCCATTGAAGGCGGGCGGTCGCGGTCGTTTACTTGGCCCTGCCACCCGATCCTGGGTGGGTTTCCCTCACACCCCCGTTCCGGAGACACCCATGTCGGATGACAACACGCCCGCCTCAGGCGAGCCGAAGAAGCGGACCATGGCCGGCCTGCTCGGCCTCTTCCTCGGCGCGTTCGGCGCTCACCGCTTCTACCTCGGCGACACCAAAGGCGGGCTGATCCGCCTTGTGATCAGCGTGTGCACGTTTGGCGCCGGCGGGATCGTCGGCATCATCGAGGGCATCATCTACCTGACCAAGAAGGACGACGAGTGGACCCAGACCTACGTGGTCGAGAAGAAGGAGTGGTTCTAGCCGCCAGCCGGCGTCGGGGACGACTTGCCCCCGACGCCGGTGCCGTATGATGCCCCGGAGGTGTCCCGATGCCGACCGCAACTGTCGCCCTCCCGCCGCTGCCACTCCGCCCGCCCAAGCGGTTCAGCGTGGCCGACTACCACCGCATGATGGAACTGGGGCTGATCACGAAAGGCGACCGCTGCGAACTGATTCACGGCCTGATCGTGGAGAAGCCCCGCGTGAACCCGCCCCACGCCGCCGCCGTCACCCGCCTCATGAACCGCCTGGTCCCGCTGGTCGCCGGGGCAGCCGTTCTCCGCATCCAGTTGCCCGTCACCCTGTCCGACAGCGAACCCGAACCCGATCTGGTGATCGCCGCCGGGGGCGAAGGGGACTACGACCGCAGGCACCCCGGCCCGAAAGATGTTCTCCTTCTGGTCGAGGTGTCCGACTCCACGCTCGATGACGACTCGACCACCAAACTCGCGCTGTACGCCGGTGAGAAGATCGCTCAATACTGGATCGTGAATCTGGTGGACCGCGAGGTGCGGGTGTACACCGTCCCCCGCGGGGGGCGAACGCCCGCGTACCGCACCCGCACCGACTACCAGCCCGGCGAGTCCATCCCCGTCGTGGTCGGCAAGAAGGCCGCCGGCACCGTCGCCGTGGCCGAACTACTCCCGTGACCGGCGTGGTATGATGTGACAAGGGAGGTGAAATCATGAACGAGATCGTGCTACCGGAATCGCTGTTGGGTACGGTGGATACCACACGCCCGGTCGTCATTAAGACTGCAGACGGGCGGGTTCTCGGCACCGTCGGCCCAGTGTTCTCCTCCGAACAGATTGCCGCACTGAAGGCCAAAGCGCGCACCGGGCCGTCGTACAGCGGCGGTCAGATGCAAGCGCAGTTGAAAGCACTCGACGCCGAGTGGGCGCGGACGGGTGGTTTCGATCACGAGTATATGACCGCCTTCCTCGCCAAGCTGTCGGAAACTGACCCCGAATCTTACGGCCCGACGAGGTGAGCCGATGGCCTTCGACGTGGACTGGCCGGAGGAGTTGCGTCAAGCGCTCGCCGCGATCTGGCTGGCCTACCCCGACAAACCGGCCGTCACGGCCGCTCAGGACACGGTCGACCGCTTTCTGGGGACCGACCCGCAGAAGTACGGGGAGTACCTTTCGGAAGGACTGTGGCGGTTGCACGTGCCGCCCCTCCTGGTGCATTTCACCATCGACGACCACGCCCGACGGGTGGACGTGACCAACCTGCACGTTCTGCCGTCGCGGAACTGAGAACCCGCCTCCGTGATCTACCTCGACAACGCCGCCACCAGTTTCCCCAAGCCCGAAGGCGTGTACCGGGCGATGGACGAGTACGCCCGCACGGCCCTGGCCAATCCCGGCCGGGCCGGGCACCGGCTGGCCGTCGCCGCCAAGGACACGCTCGAAGACGCCCGCTACCGCCTGAGCAAGTTCATCAACGGCGTCGGGGCCGACCGCATCGCCTTCGCACTGAACGGCACCGACGCCCTGAACATGGCGATGAAGGGCACGCTGACCGCCGGCGACCACGTCGTCACCACCGACCTGGAACACAACAGCGTCAGCCGCCCTCTGGTGAAGCTGGCCGACGACGGTGTCATCACCCTCACCCGTGTGCCGTCAGACGCCGGCGGGACGGTCGATCCCGACGCCATCGCCGCCGCCATCACGGCGAAGACGAAGTTGGTCGCGCTCACGCACGCCAGCAACGTGCTCGGCACCGTGCAACCCGTCGCCGAGGTCGGCCGACTGTGCCGCGAGCGGGGCGTGCTGTTCCTCGTCGACGCCGCCCAGACCATTGGCGTGCTGCCCCTCGACGTGCAGGCGATGCGCGTGGACCTGCTCGCCTTCCCCGGCCACAAGGGGCTGTTCGGGCCGACCGGCACGGGCGGGCTGTACGTGGCGCCGGGCGTGCCGATCCGCGCGTGGCGTGAAGGGGGCACCGGCGGGGACAGCAAGTCGCCCACGCAGCCGGCCGGCTTCCCGGAGTTCATGGAAGGCGGCACGCCCAACCTGCTCGGCATCGTCGGCATGATCGCCGGGCTGGATTTCGTGGAAGGGAAGGGCGTGGCCGCGATCCACCGGCACGAGGTCGAGTTGTGCGAGCGGTTGCGGGCGGCGGTGGCCGACAACCCGCTGATCGTGCCGGTCGGTCATGCGGACGCGAGCCGGCGGGTGGGCACGTTCAGCTTCCGCTGCGAGGCGATGCCGTCCGAAGACATGGCCGGCATCCTGGACACCACTTTCAACATCTGCGTGCGGGCCGGCAACCACTGCTCGCCGTACATCCACGCCGCCGTCGGCAGCTACGCCGACGGCCTCACGCGCGTCA
>JANNVG010000447.1:0-14224 GCA_031414395.1 Fimbriiglobus sp. | reverse complement strand
GTCGCGGTCGGCCACGTCGGTCTCCCCGCGGCGGAACCGCAGGTGCCGGACCACCACGTCGTGCGTGTCGACGCACACCGTCGCCCCGCGGACGCAGACGCCGTCGCCCGGAGCCGTCTGCCCGGCGATGGTGATGTACGGGGCGCGAATCCGAATGCGGTTCTTCAGGTGGATGACACCACCCACATGAAACACGACGACCCGCGGGCCGACGGCGTTGCACGCCTCGCGGAGCGTGCCGGGGCCGGAGTCATCGAGACTCGTCACCGAGTACACTTTGCCCCCCCGTCCGCCTAAGGTGTACATTCCGCCGCCCCACGCGCCGGGGAACGCCGGGATGTCGGCTTGTGGTAAGTCGCTCGGCTTCGCCGCACCGGGCAGGTACGGCTTGCCCTTCTTGGCCCACGCCGCCAGCTCCGGCTGGGCCTTCGCCCACGCCTCGTCTTCGGGCTTCTCGTAGGCGGCCCGGCGGTCGTCCGCGGCCTTCTGCACCGCCGGCGGCACGGTGGGATATTGAGCCACGGCGACGGACGCGAGGAGGAACAGGGCAACGGTGGTGCGCATGGTGGCAACTCGGGGTAGGTTGGACCCGTTCAACAGGAGGCACGCGGATGACACGGACGAGAACAGGCAGAAGAGATTCACCGCCGAGGGCACATGAGAGCACATGAGGAAAACAGAGGTGGTCGGCGGGGGATGAACTCTGTGTTCACTCTTCCTCTCTTGTGTCCTCATGTGCCCTCGGCGGTGAAATTCTGCCTTCATCCGTGTGCATCCGCGCCGCATCCGCGTCATCCGCGTGCGCTTTGATCGCTTTACTTCTCCTTCTTCTGTGCCCACTCCTTCTCGGCCGCCTTCAGGTCGTAGCCCCGCTGGCTCAGGTGGTTGGCGATCTTCCCCTTCGCGATACGGAACTTCTCGTGCTTCTCGTCGGCCCCGCCGGCCACGAGCGCCTCCTCGCGGCCGGCCAGCAGGAAGTCGCGGAGGACTTGCTTCTCCTCGTCGGTCAGCTTCGGCAGCATTTCGCAGTACACACGAAACGTGTTCGTCCGCACGCCGTAGGTCATGGCGTCCTTCACCGCGTCGCACTGCTCGGGTGTGAGGAGCGCGGCCAGACCCTTCGTGAACGTCTTGTGAACTGCCGCCACCGACGTCGCCGCCGACTCCCGCGCCGCTGACACCGCGGTGTCAGTGGTCGCCGCCTTCACCGCCTCGTCGCGGTCGAAGTGGATGTCGTTGATGCCGACGTAATGAGCCTCCACGACCTTCACGGCCGCTTCGACTTTCGCCTCGTCCGCCTTCGCACTCGCCACCGCCGCCGTCGCCCGCTTGCGGATCGTCTCGCGGTACTTCGGGTCGCCGCTCGACCGCGTGGTCGGGCTGGCCAGTTCGTTCAGGTAGTGTTCCAGGTGCGTGTACCCGTCGCGGCGGAACTGCTTCCCGTCCTCGCCGTTCTTGGCGTCGAGTCCGTGCGCTTTCTCCCACTCGTCGGGTATGCCGTCGTGGTCGGCATCGGTCGGGGCGTCGCCGCTCTTGTACTCCGGCCACCCGCCGGCGTCCTTCGGGCTGTCGATGATGCCGGGCAGTTTCCCCTTGCCGCCGCTGAACGTGTGCCCCCGCTTCTCCACGTCCGCGATCACCCGCTTGTCCACGGCATCCTGCTTCGGCCTCGTCGCCCCCACGTCGGCGATCACGCTGGCGTAGGCGTCCTTCGCCGTGTGCGTCGTCACGAACGACTCGTACAGCGGCTTCTCCTGCCGCACCATTTTCAGCCCGACCTCCGGGCCGACGAACGCCTTCCAGTTGTCCGCGTCGAACTCCGGCTTGCCCTCGATCACGTTGCCGGCCATGTACGCCCGCATCCCGCGCTCGGGGTCGCCGGGGTCGGGCTTGAGCAGCGTGTACGTCTTCGTCGCCGGGCCGGGCAGGTACAAGTTGTTGACGAAATTCAGCTCCCGCACGCCGCCGTCGGTGGTGCGGTCTCGCCAGTTGTAAACGACGTTGTTCCGTAGGTCGAGTTGCCCGGCCAGCTTCGTGCCGCCGCGATCCAGCCCACCCGCGAGGCTCCAGTTGCGGCCGGTGCAGTGGGCCAGCAGGTTGTGGTGGAAGCTGCCGATGCCGCCGGAAATGCTGCCGGCGAACGAGTGCCCCTTGCCCGGCTGATACTTCTTGTGGTCGGCGATGTGCAGCGCCTCGGCGATCAGGCACCGCTGCACGGTGATGTTCTTCGCCTCGCGGGAGCTGAACCCCTCGTCGATGCTCCACGAGATCGAACAGTGGTCGAACATCATGTGGTCGCTGCCGCGTGCCCCGCACCCGTCGTTCGTGGTGCCCGTCTCGTCGCCCACGCGGATCCGCACGTGCCGCAGGATCACGTCGTGCGTGCCGGAGCAGCCGAACGTGTAGTTCTTCACGCAGATGCCGTCACCCGGCGCGGTCTGTCCGGCCACCGTGATGTACGGGTGTTGGATCACCAGCCGACTCTTTAACTCGATCAGCCCGCCGACGCAGAACACCACCACCCGCGGGCCGGTCGCCTCCACCGCTTCACGCAAGCTGCCGGGGCCGGCGTCGTTCAGGTTGGTGACTTCCATCACCTTGCCGCCGCGCCCGCCGATGGCGAACCGGCCGTACCCTTCAGCTTCCGGGAACGCCAGATGCCGCACGCGGAACCGCCACACCTCGCCCATCACGACGCCGTCGGCGGTCACTTCATCGACCCGCCAGAAGTACGCCGCGTGGTGGTTCAGCCCCTTCGGTGTGAAGGTGGCGACCTTCGTTTCGCCCAGCAATTCCAGCCTGTTCGCGTCGGTGCCCAGATACACACGGTGGGCGGTCGCGCCGGCACCGGCACGCCACTTCAGCACCGGGGTCTCGGGGGCGTGTTCGTCGTCCGCCACGGGCGACGGCTTGCCGGCCCGCTTGCTCGGGTCGCTGCGGTCGATCTCGAACCCGTTCAGTGTCACCCCGCTGTCACCGGAAATGGTGACGACGACATCCTTCCCCGCCTCGGCGGTGAACGTGACGAACGCGCTGGCAACGTCGCAATCATCGGTCGCCCGCACCGTCGGCGTGCCGGTTGCTTTCGACGAGCCGACCGTCACCGTGATCGCGGTCGGCTTCGCGTCGGTCAACAGGTTGTGGAAGGTGGCGAGCGAGTGCTTCCCGGCGGGCAACCCGGACAGCACCAGTTCGAGCGCCGGGGCGGTCACGCCGTCGGACGCCATCGCCGCCGGGTGGTCGAACCCCGCCTTCCACCAGCCGGCGGTCAGCGTGGCGTCTTTGCCCACCGCCCTCAGTGACACCGCGATGTCACCGAACTTGGCGGACGCACTCGCGGCCGGCTTCTCCGACACGCGCCACTGCTCCCAGCCGGGGGCGACCACGTCGCCGCGGCCGTTGTCCTGGGAGATGTCCACCCGCGACCCGGCCAGGGCGACGGCGGGGAGGAGGAGCAGAAGGAGAAACAAGGATCGCATCGTCGGTTGTCCTCTCTGTTCGCCGCGAGCACAGCGAGCGGGCGCGAGATCCGCACGCTGTGCTCGCGGCGTAGACATCTCACTTCGTCACCCGCAGCCGCACGGCCGTGTACGGCGTGCCCGGCAGCTTGATCGTCGCCGGCGGGTCGGCCGCCATGCGGTAGTCGCCCTTCGGCTTCAGCGCGAACGTGCCGTCCACCGTCGTCGTCGTCATGTTCCACGTGTCCAGCACCTCGACCGTCACCGTCATCGGCTTCTCCTTCTTGCCCGGCACCTCCACCGCCCACTCGGTCGGCTTCTCCTTGCCGAGGTAGGTCAGGTAATACTCGCCCTTCTTGCCGGCGGTCTTCTCGTCCTGCCACTTGTCGATGGGTTCCATCCCCTCCTTCGGGCCGTCCTCCAGCACCTTCCGCAAGAACGCGATGCGGTCCGGACTCTTGCCCCGCAGCACTCCCCCCTTCGACCACCAGATCTTGTGCTCGGGGTCCATGTACGTCTCGCCGTGCCCGACGTAGGTGCCGGCGATGGTGCCCTGCCAGAAGCGGTGTACCATCTCTTCGGGCGTCAGGTTGCCCCACCGCTGTTCCAGGTCGCCCTCGTACTTCACCTCGTCGAACACGATGGGCTTCTTGTACACGTCGCGGTACAGCACCGCCCGGCCGAAGTCGGCCACCGCGGAGCCGTTCTGAATGCTCGCGTGCGTCAGCCGCGGGTCGGTCTGGTTGAACAGCTCGGTGCCGTTGTGTATTGACAACAGGTGCCGGTGCGGGTCGGCTTCGTGGACGATCTTCAGGTAGCGCTCCCAGTCGGCCAGCTTCTTCTCCTTCATGAAGTCGAACTCGTTGGCCAGGCTCCACCACACGTTGCGGTACGCGGCGAGGCGGGCGACGACGTACTTCAGGTAGCGGTCGTCGGCGTCGGCTGGCATCCGGTCGAACCCCCAGTGCCCCTCGTCGTAGGGGTGGAACAGGATCACGTCGGCCTCGATGCCGAGCGCTTGCAGCGCCAGCACGCGGTCTTCGACGTGGCGGAAGAAGTCGGGGTTGAAGCGGGTGAAGTCCCACTCTTTGGGCGGCTTGCCGGCGAACGGGTAGCGGGGCGGCTCCAGGCGGTTGTAGTTGTACCACTTGGGCAGGACGCACATCCGCACCTTGTTGAACGGGGCCTTCTTCAACGAGGCGAGCGTCTGCTCTTCGATCTTGTCGCCCAGGTGAATCCACCCGTAACAGGTGGTGCCGACGGAGTAGTGCGGGGTGCCGTCGGCGTACTCGAAGTGGAACGTGTTCCGCACCCGCACCGGCCCGCGGTTGCCGGCGCCGGGTTTGATCGCCGTGAACGTGCCCGTCTTCGTGTCCAGGTCTTTGCGGTTGCTCTTGGTGGTGTACTTCCACTCGCCCACGTCCGGCGGCATGAACCGCACCTTGTACGCGCCGTCGCCGTCGTAGAAGCCGGGCGCGGTGACGGTCAGCTTGCCACTGGTGAACGTGGCGGACAATTCCACCTCGGTGAACGGGTTGCCGTCCGCCGGGCCGCGCAGGGTGAGTTCGAAGGTGCCCCACCGCTCCACGTCGGCGGCGAACGCCGGAGTGGTGAGGGCGAGGAGGGCGATACACAACAGACGAGGGAGTGCCATCGGCATGGGCATTGTGGGAAGAAGGAATGACCTCGCCGCGGAGCGGCGACTGCCGGTAGCCAGGGGCGCAAGCCCCTGGAACCGAATCCGAACACGTCCAAGCCCCGGAGGGGCGTTTGAATCAGTCGTCCCTCCGGGACTCCGCATCCTCTCGACCGGCACCAGGGGTTCCGTCGCTTCGCTCCGTCACCCCTGGCTACCGGCAACCGCCGCTCCGCGGCGAAGCAGTCGCTCGCCCCTCGTTCGCGCGTCGGGCTACCGGGCCTTCGGCACCCACACGGTCATTTCCGACGGGCCGCGGTTGGCCCAGGCGAAGTACGGGATGAGCTTCACGGCCACCGGCTTGGCGGCGGTCGGCTTCACCTCGCGGTACAGCTCGTCGCCCCAGGCTTGTTCCGCGGTCGGCTCGGCCGTGCCGTCCAGCACCGTCACCCCGCCGAGCAGCTTGCGGTCGAACCGCGGGGTCAGCTTGATGTCGGTCGGGATCGCCACCCGCGGCACGCTCGTGCCCTTCGGCAAGTCGTGCGATTCCAGGCAGTAGACCAGCGGCCCGCGGGCGACGGCCACCTGATTGCGGGCCTCCTCCACGAGCGGGTGCGCTTCCAGCAGCCGCGGGTTCATGGGCAGGTTCAGCGTCACCACGTCGCCCGACTTCCACTCGCGCCGCACCTCGGCGTACTCGCCCGTGGCCACTTCCACCGCCTTGCCGTTCACGCTCAGTTCGGCCCCGTTCGCCCAGCCGGGCACGCGGAGGAACAGCGAACACTCGCCGGTCGGCGCGGTGTTCACGGTCAATTTCACGCGGCCGTCCCACGGGTATTCCGTCTCTTGTGTCAGCTTGATCCGCCGGCCGTCAGGAAGCGTGGTGTCGAGTGTGCTGCCGCCGTACAGGTGGACCCACACGCCGCGGTCGGATCGCCCGTAAGCGTACCCGCTCGCCTGGGCCAGCGTGCGGGCGACGTTCGGCGGGCAGCAGAAGCAACTGATCCACTCCTCGCGCTCGCGGGACCACCGCAGCGAGACGGGCATCGTGTCGAGTTGCCGCAAGGTGTTCGTGTAGAAGAAGCGTTTGCCGTCCACGCTCACGCCGGCCAACACCGCGTTCAACAGGGCCGTCTCCATCACGTCGGCGTACTTGGCCTCGCCGCTGATTTTCAACATCCGCCAGTTCCACAGCACGCTGCCGACGGCGGCGCACGTCTCGTTGTGGGCTGTGCTGTTCGGCAGTTGGTAATCGCGGCCGTAGGCCTGGTGCACCCGCGTGATCGTCTTCTGTTCCTTCGACCCGTCGGGGGAGGCGCCGTCGTACAGCGCGCCGCACGCGCCGGTGATGTACGTCTTGCGCGTCACGGCGTTCGCCCAGATCTTTTGAAGCGGGCGCAGCAGCGTCTCATCGCCCGTCTCGGCGTAAATGTCCGCGACACCGGCGTACAGGTAGTTCGCCCGCACCGCGTGCCCGACGGCTTCGGTCTGCTTGCGGAACGGGATGCGGTCCTGGTTGTCGTCGCCGCCGTCGGTCACGAGGTCGCGCATGTCGAGCAGCTTGACCGCCAGCTTGCGGTACTTGTCGTCGTGCGTTTCGCGGTACAGGTCGATCAGCCCCATGTAGTGCGACGGGCAGACGGCGTTGCGGGCCAACTCCGGAGTTGGTTTGGCGAACACGTCGCACAGGTGGTCGGCCGCCTTCGTCGCCACGCCCAGGAGCGTCGCCTTGCCGGTCGCCCGGTGGTGCACGCACGCGGCCGTGAACAGGTGGCCGAAGTTGTACACCTCGAAGTGCTGGTGGTTCTGAAACGGCTTCGGCGTCTGCCCATTCCGCTCGGCGATGAGCACCGGCGTGTGCAGGTAGCCGTCGGCCCGCTGCGCCTTGGCGATGACGGCAATCGCCTCGTCCATCCGCTTGTTCAACGTCTCGTCGCGGGTGACGGCGTACACGCTTGCCGCGGCTTCCAGCCACTTGTAGAAGTCGCCGTCGTTCCAGGCCGGGGTGCGGTGGTCGCCCGCGTCCAGGCCGGCGGCCACGCGGAAGTTGTGCAGGAAGCGGTTGCCGTCGCCGGTCATGCGGTCGCCCATGCCGGGCACGGTGACGGTGCGGCACACGTCGAACCGCTCGGCCCACAGGCCGGTCGTCCAGCGGGCGTCGGCGAGGCCCACCTCGCGGACGGCGGGGGCGGGCGGCCGGGCGATTGCCGCGGTGGCGAACAGCAGGGCGACGAGTGACAGCCGCATGTCACTTCCCCTTCGGCTGCGGGCGGGAGACGGTGATGTTGAACGTGTTCGGCTCCGGCTTGACGGTGAACGTGAGGCCGGACGAGTCGTACTTGCCGTACTTGCCGGCCACGTCGGGCACCTTCCCCTCGCCCATCTCGGCGTCGCCGAGCGCCCGCGGCATGACGAGCACTTTGTACTCGCCCGGCAGCGCGCCGTCGCCGGCCACGTCGCCGCCCCAGGCGAACGACCCGTCCGGGCGGATGTTCCCTTGCACGCCGACCGCCTTGCCGCCCACGGTGGCCTCGCCGATGACGGTGCCTTCCGGCACTGGGGTGCCGTCCTCATAGGTCACTTTGCCGTTCACCGGGTGTCGGCCGCCGCACCCGACGAGGGCGAGGGCGGCGAGGGCGGCGGCGAACAGGAGCGTTTGGCGGAGCATGGGGTGGGGTCCTCACGGGAGTAACTGAACGGGCGAGCCGAGCGGCGTGAGCCGCCGGGTGTGATAAAGAACCCGGCCCCTCACGGGGCACGGCTCGCCAAGAGTGGTCCCTTAGAAGTCGTTCGGGATGACCTGCCCGTCGGCGACGTTCGCCAAGTAGCCGAGGGTGGTGCCCGGCGTCGAGTTCCGCACCCCCTTCACGCTGCCGTCGCCGAACAGGAACAGGCACACGCCCGTGTGCCAACTGCCGAACTGGTTGCTCACCACCACCGTCAAGTTCTGGGCCAGCGGGTTCGACGCGCCGGCCCGCCGGTGGTAGGTCAACTGCTCGCCCGCGCTATAGATCAGCCCGTCCGACTGGAAGTTGTTCAGCGCCCCCTGCTGGATGTGCTTCTCCCCGATCATGATGGTGTTGCTGGTGCCGTCGAGGATGTCGGCGAACTTCCTCCGGGAGAGCAGGTGGTTGCTGTTCACCAGCGAGAACACGCCCGGCGTGGGCACGGTGCCGGTGTCGCCGGAGCAGGCGGCGTAGTCGGACGGCTGGCCGAGGACGGTGCTGCCGCTGCTGATCGGGCTGAGCTGACCGGGCGAGTGCCGCGACGGGCAGAGGAACGTCTTCACCGTCGCCGTGCGGGCGGCCACGATCTGCACGTCGGTCGACGTGTGGTTGTTCATGCCGTCGGTCTTGGTCACCCCGGTGATGGTGGCCTGGTAGATGCTGAAGATGTTGTCCTGCTCCATGTACGGCAGCAGGAGCAGCGCCCACGTGTGCCGGTTGGTGCCGCCGCCCGAGCGGGCGTAGGGGAAGCTGCCCTGCGAGTCGTGCATGTTGTGCATGGCCAGCCCGAACTGCTTCAGGTTGTTGCTGCACTGCATTCGGGCGGCGGCCTCCCGCACCTTCTGCACGGCCGGCAGCAGCAGCCCAATCAGGATGGCGATGATGGCGATGACGACCAGCAGTTCGATCAGCGTGAATGCCGAACGGCGAGGCATGGGAGAGACTCCGGAAGAAGGGCGGATGAAATTAACGGGTGGTGCGAGCCACCCACGCCACCGCCGGCCCCGAGCCGGGCGGGGAGAGCGATTGAGTTCGCCCGCCGCGGACGTGAGCGGCGTCCGCGGCGGGCCGGCCCGTCCTGGTGTCGAGCCAGGCGAGCGCGAAGTCACCGGCCGGCAGGTCGAGGGCAATCGCCCCGCCGTCGGCCGTGTACACGAGGTAGCTGTTGCCCGGCTCCGCCAGGGCGAACTGGTGTGACGTGAGCGCCTTCGATTCGAACGGGGCGAGTTTGGTGAATGCGGCCAACAGCTTGGCGTCGGTGGTGCTCGGCAGGTTCGGGAACGACCCGCCGGCGGCGAGGACCGCCCACCCGAACTCGCCGTCGAGCGATACCGTCACGGCCTTCGCGGGGAACTTCGTGCGGTACTCCCGCACCGCCTTCGCCACGCTCTCGGCCGAGCGGGTCTTGCTCCCCTTCCACTCGCGGAGCTGCTGCCGCGGGGCCAGGTTCTCCCCGCCCGTCGGGTCGTACACCTTCCCGTCGGCCGTGTGCCACCAGTATTTCAGGTCCACCACCGACACCACTGCCGAGCGCTTGGCGTCGGCCAGGATCGCGTCTTGGACGTCTTTTGTGCAACCGAGCGACACCGTCACCGTGCGGCCCGTCTCCTTCTGCCACTCGCTCACGGTGTCGAGCCAGAACACGACGAACGCCTTCGGCCCGGTGAACTCCTCGCCCAGCGAGAACACCACGTTCGCGTTCCCGCCCAGCGTTTCCAGGCACTTGCGGGTGTACGTCCGGTGCAGGGCCTTCCGCCCGGCGTGCGACACGTCGTAGAAGGCGTCGGCCGCGAACACCCGCTTGTCGCCCACGTACTTCGGCGGTTCGGGGAAGCCGGTGTCGTTCACGCAGTTCGCCGGCCGCCACGGGAAGTCGGCCCAGTGGGCGCCGGCTTCGAGCACGTTGTGCTGGAAGTACATGTGCTGCACGAGTACCCGCCCCTTGCGGTCGGCGGAATCGGCGAACTCTTTCAGGCGGGCGAAGTACCACGGGTTGAACTTGGTCAGGTCGTACTTGCTCAAGCCGTCCCACGCGATGCCGGTGCCCGTGCGTGCCCACGGCTGTTCGTAGAAGGGCGCCCACACCTCGGCGTCGGCGCGGCGGACCATCTGGTGGTCGTCGCGGCGGCGGTCGTACCACAGGCCCCAGTGGTGTTCGAGAACCAACTGGTTCTTCGCCGTCATGCCGTCGGTCAGTTCGGTCAGGTCGTCGGTGAAGCCCGGCCCGACCTTGCCCGGCACGAACCGCGTGACGCCGTAGCCCACTTCGGTCGCCCGCGCCGGCAGCGTCACGCCCCGCCACCACGCGCACCCGACCCGCCCGCCGACCGGCAGCGAGTCCGCGTAACTCAGCACGCCGTTGCGGAGCGTGATCGGTTTCGTGGCGACGGCCGCCGGCTTCGGCAGCGTCAGCGTGTTCGCGGAGATGGCGTCGGTCGGAATCGTGTCGGGGATCGCCGGTTGTTCGACCTTCCCGAGTCGCTCGCTCAACTGCTGCTCGTACAGGCTCTCCGGCTTGGCGAACTCGTTCATCATCGCCCAGGTGCCGTTGCCGACGAACTGGCCCCAGCAGCCGATGGCGTGGTTGCGGGCGGTCGGCGGCGTGCGGCACGTGACGACCGGCGCGACGCACTGCCACAGCACGCAGTTGGCCGCCGCCCACCCGACGCCGTGCCCGTCCGTCTCGCGGTTCGTCAGGCTCAGTCCGCCGCCGTCGATCTTCACGTTGTCGTACAGCACGCCCGTCGCCCAACTCTGAATCGGCCCGCTGAACTGGTGGGCGTTCGTCGCCTCGCACCGCACGAACGCGGTCGGCCCGGCGGCGAGGTAGCCGACCGCGAAGTCGTGCCGGCCGTGGTCGCTCATGCACTTGCGGAAGAGGGTGCGCTGCCCGGCGGTGAAGAACGTGTGCCGCCGCATCCCGCCGAGTTCCGACACGGGGTCGGCCGAATCGCAGTCCGTCACCGTCACTTGCGAGGCGGTGTCGGACACGTTCACCGCACTGCCGGCGAAGTGGCGGAACGACACGCCCCGCACCCAGGCATTGCGGGTGTTCTCAATGCTGATGGCGTCCCAGGCGTGCTGTTCGTCTTTCGCGTTCGACTTGTCGAAGGCCGATTCACACCGCAGGTTCTCGACGCCGACCCGTTCGACCCGCCCGGCCCACGTGGACTTCCGCACGGTGCCGACCGCCAGCTTCGCGTCGAACGCCTGCGTCAGCGGGGCGTCGAGCGTGACGGTGGTGCCGTCCACCTTCGTAACGGTGCGGTCGAACCGCACGTCCAGCGTGCCGGGCTTCCAGTCCTGCCACGACCCTTTGTCGTCGGTCGGGAACTGGTTCATGCCCACCGCCGCGACCCACTCCTTCGTGCTCGGGTGATCGACGAACACCGTGTCGCCGGCTATCAGCCCGTCCGCCGATTTCACATTGAAGCTGTGCGCCCCGACGGGCACGAACGCGTCGGTGATCGTGGTCGGCTCGGCGGTGGTCGTGTCCCTCTTTCCCGCCACTCGGATCAGCGTACGGCGGTCGGTGCCGGTGGCGACCAGCACCGTGCCCTTGTCGCCGGTGCCCTGCCCGCGCAGCACCACCCCGCCGGTGTGAACCCGCAGTTGACCGGCCACCTCGTGCCGCCCGGCGAGCAGCAGCACCGCCCCGCGGAAGCCGGACTTGTCGGCCGGCAGTGAACTCACGTGATCGAGCGCGGCTTGGATGCGGGCGGTGGTGTCGCCGTCGGTGGGCGCCACCGTCACCTTCACCGGCACGGCCGGCAGTGACAGCCCGTTGTCATAACCGGCGAATGAGAAGTCGGGGCAGCGACTGCCGCGGGCGTCGGCGTGGTAAGTCAATTGGCCTTGTTCAACCGACACGAGCCGCCGGTCGGCGTCGGCCGCGCGGGCGACCAGCCCGGTCAATCCGGTCAGTGCGACGGCCAGGGAGAGGGGGAACCACCGAGCCACGGTGCGACCTCGAAACCACTACAACCCGCCGGCGACAGATGGGCGCGGATGAAATCGCCGCGAGTGCCATTGAGATGCTACTGAGATCTCAGTAGGATGCAAGAGCATTCCCGATTGCCGCGCGAAATCGAGTCGCCCGCCGGCCGCGGGTGTCTGGTGGAGGTTCGTATGCCCAGCCGCTCGGCCCGCCCCGTTCACACCCACACGAACACGAACGCCCACGCCCACCCGCACACCAACGGGCACACGGCCGCGGTCGTCGTCGCCGCCCCGCGGGCGCTGCTGAAGGACCGGGCCTACGACCGCATCAAGGAGAAGCTGCTGAACGACGACTACCCGCCCGGCATGTTCCTGTCCGAGCGGCAGTTGGCCGGCGCGCTGGGCATGAGCAAGACGCCGGTGAAGGCGGCACTCGAGCGGCTGGAGGCGGAGGGGTTCATTAGTGTGTCGCCGCAGCAGGGCATCGTCGTCCGCCAACTGTCCGTTCACGAAATCGCCGACCAGTACGAGATCCGGGCGGCGCTCGAGTCGTTCGCCGTGCGGTCGCTGGCCGGCAAGCTGACCGCCGAGCAGGTGGCGCGGGTGAACGCGAACCTGTGGGCGCAATCCAGGCTGACGGACGCCACCGACGTGCGGGCGGGGGTGGAACTGGACGCCGCCTTCCACGCCCAGTTCATCGAGTTCCTGGGCAACCGCGAGATCATCCGCGTGATGGACCAACTCCGCGACCGGATGCAGCGGGTGATCGCGCAGGTGTTCCGCATGTCGCCGGCGCGGGTGCGGACCAGCTACGACGAGCACACGGCCATTGCGGCGGCGGTCATCGACGGCCGCGGGGACGCGGCGGCGGCGCTCGTCGCCGAACACCTGGAGCGCGGCAAGCGGCTCATCCTCTCCCCGCGGGGGTGAGTCACTTCTTGCGGTAGGCGTCGGGCGGCTTCACCCCGTCCGGCTTCTCCTTCGCCGCCGACACGAACTCCTCGACGCACGGCACGCAGCAGAACTCGTAGGTCTTGCCGCCCACCACCCAGGTGAACTGCGGGTTGGCCAGCGTCTCGGAGATGGGGCAGACCTTGTCGCCCGGCTTGGCGTCCGCGTCGTGCCTCGACTTGATCCCCTTGTACTTCTCGTCCGGCAGCTTCGGCCCGTTCGCCAGCATGTCGGCCTTCGTGTACAGCCCGCCGGGGGTGTCGAACACCTGCCGGGCGGCGGAGTCGGTCCGCTTCGCCGGCATCGCGTCGTGGGCGGTCGGCTCCGGGCTGCGGAACCCGACGCGGAAGCGCTTGCCCCCGATCCGCAGGTTCGGGATGCTCACCCCGACCGCCTTCCCGACGAGTTCCGCCGGCAGCTTGCCAACAAACCGGCTGGTCATGCCCGCCGCGTCGCCCGCCTGCGGGGCCGGGGTGAACTCGAACTTGGACGCCGCCGTCACGTCGTCCGGTCGGGCGAACGCTTCCACGGCGGTCGCGTCGGTCTCGATCACCGTCCTCGCGTCCGGGCCGAGCAGGTACAGGCGGACGGTGCCGTCGGCCTCGAACACCGCCTCGGCGTGGTACGCATCCTTGCCGATTTCCACGACCACCCCGCCGTGAGCGGCGGAGGCGGCGTGGTCGGCGTGAGCGGTCGGGGCGGCCGGGGGCGGGGTGACGTCGGGCGCTTTCGAGCAGCCGACCAGACTGACGGCCACGGCCACGAACAGGAGCAATCGGCGAGACATGGGGTGAACCTCCGTTGGCGGAAACGGGCGCGCGGCCACGGTTCCGGTGGGATGAGGGGGGAACGCGACGACGGGCGCGCGTTCGCCCTAACAGCGGAGGCGGTGGCAGAGGTGAAGCAGGTGGGCCGACGGGTCGGGCGGTGGGCCGACGACGGCGGTGCGAACGGCGTGAGCGGGAGTCCAAACGACCAGGGCGACCGCGGCGAGCGTGCCGCTGTCGGCGACGTGCTGGCGGGTGTCGTCCGCCGGCGGAACGGCGGGCGCGCTCACCGCGACCTTCGGGCACGGGCACTTCGGCGACTTCGCCGGCGGGGGTTGGTCCGGCTTCGCGGGCGTGTCGGCTTCGGCAGCCGCGGCGCACCGCGGGCAGCCCTTCGACGGGCTGGTCTTCGCCGTGATCGGAGTCGGCGGTGGGGCGGCGCAACAGCACGCCCGCGGCCCGACCAGGACCGAGAGGAGGTAACACAGGGTCAGCAGAACGCGAGCCACGCGCCCATAGTACCGGATGTCGCCGCGCCCGTCGATCCCATCGTCGCGGCGGGTGTGCCTACGGTTTTCGGCACCCCACCCCCGCCGCCCTCGCTCCGCTCGGATCGGCGACCCCTCCCCCCCCGGACTTGTTAGCCCGACGCGCGAGCGAGGGGCCAGTGACGACATCGACGAATCTGGAGCGAGATGATTCCCGCCGCCTGCTGGTCTTCCACGAGAGCCATCGGCCCCTCGCTCG
>JANNVG010000446.1:0-9379 GCA_031414395.1 Fimbriiglobus sp. | reverse complement strand
GCGGGCGGTCTTGGTTCCGCCCGCGGAGCGGGCAGCGACTTTCCGCCGGACCAACTTCACCCCACGACCCGCCGGTACAAGTATTCATCCGGCTTCAGCCCCCCCTTGACCGGGTTGTCGGCGAGATAGTCCCGCAGATAGGCGTACTGCTCGGGGCTTCGCACCAAATGGTCGAACGGCTCCCTCTGCCACAGGTGCCCTTTCACGCCGAGGACCTTGTTCACCTGCACCGCGGTGAAGTGCATCCAGGAGCCGCATTGCCGTTTCATCCCGTCGGCGGTCGGGAACGCGGCCAGCAGGTGGACGTGATTCGGCATCACTACGAAATCGCCCATCCGGTAGCGGTCGCCGTCGAAGTGCAGGAGGGAGTCGGCGACGACCCGTGCCAGTTCCGGCCGGCGGAACGGACAACGGCCGTGGCACTCGTCCAGGGTCAGTTCCCGCTGGCGCTGAAACGTCTTCTGAAACTCGGCCCGCGCCTTGTCGGTCAGCGTCGGTATGAACTGGGACCAGTGGAGCGCGTCCGGGCAGCCTCTCGCCCGCACCCACTCGCGCTTCTCTTGCTCCCACCGTTCGACGACCTCGCGGGGAATGGAATCGCACGTGCGGAACGTGAGAAACACGATGGCACCGGCCTGTGACCAGTGCGGCCGGCACCGCTCGGCGGTGAACACTTCGGCTTTCGGGTCGAAAAGTTCGCCCAGCATACCAACTCCGAAAATGCCTCGCAGAAAGTCGCTGCTCGCTCCGCGGGCGGTCTCTTGGTTCCGCCGGAGAGTCGCTGCCCGCTCCGCGGGCGGTCTCTTGGTTCCGCCGGAGAGTCGCTGCCCGCTCCGCGGGCGGATTTCAGAACCGCCCGTGAGTCGCTGCCCGCTCCGCGGGCGGATTTCCAGACCGCCCGTAAGTCGCTGCCCGCTCCGCGGGCGGATTTCCAAACCGCCCGCGGAGCGGGCAGCCACTCTCTCACCCGCCCTATTTCTTCTCCGGTCGCTTGGGCGGGGTGAGCAAATCCAACTCGGGGTGCTCCTTCTCGGCGAACGCGACGAACTCCCACAGGTCTTTGAACCGGCGCTCGTAGGTGAACTCCAGGGCGTCAAGCACGGCGCGGCGACCTTCATTCACGCAGAACGGGTGCTTGAGCAGCTCGACTAACTGCTGCGGTGGGAGTGGGCGGGGCTGTTGAGATTGCAGATACCGACTGCGCACGGCGGACGTGCCAACCAATGCCGTGAGTTTGCTCACGTGTTCATGTTCGATGGTGGTCTGCTCACAGAGCAGCGGCCTGAGTTTGGCGATGTGTTCGTCGGTCATGGTCTGCTCCGACTTGGCGAGAATTTGACCGAGTACGTCCGCCCGGACCGCTTGAGACCGTGAGTGATTCATCTGCTGGCAAGCCCGGGCGAGGGCGTCGAGCAGTGTCAGATCACACCAGTCCTGTTCCAACTTGTTGACGGCATCCGACAGCAGTTGCACCGATTCTTCCGGTTCGACCAGTTCGACGAGGCGGGCGAGCAGGGCGGTTCCTTCCGCGAGCCCCTCCCCCGATTGCTCGGGGTCAGAAGTCGGATCAACTCCCGCGCGTGGACCGCCGGCGGGAGCGAGGCGGGCAGCCCCACTCCCCCCACCAGTGCCGCACGCTCGGTCCGACCGGCCGGAGGCAGCCAACCAGGCCCTGCGGTGAAGAGCGCGACCCGCTCAGCCGGTAGCCGCGAAAGGCCGATGGCGAATGGGGGTAACCGCGCGGGCGTCCCACTGCCCCGAATTCGTGAGCCGACGTACTTGAAGGTGGAACCGTTCGGCTCGGGGAAGGCGAAACTGCTCAGGTGAGCGACGACCGCCTGCTCGAGGAGGGCGGACCGTTGGGATGCGGGCAACTGGTCCGTCACGGCGAGCAGCGAGTTCATCACCCTCTCTCGGGAGTAACTTTCAAGCTTGTTGGGCGATCCGGAACCCTCGTGCAGTTTGGAGAGGTGGAGTTCGGCGATCCGGGTAAGTGAACTCTCGTCGTCGAGTGGGCACGCGCTGGCGAGTTCCTCCAACGTCTCCACAATTCGAGAATTGCGCAACCCGGACTCGTCCCAGGATGTTTTCTGGACAGGGGCGAGTATCCGGCGGTAAGTGTCCCGGCGTTCGGCCGGTTGCAAAAATCTGCTCAACCCCACGAGGGCCACGAAGTTGCCCAACCGGAGTTCTGCGGGAGTCACCTCTCTCACACGGGTGACGAGAGTGGGAGTTTCCAGAATCTTCATCTGGCGGCGAACTGCGGGGGTGCAAATGTCCTCAGCTTGGTTCGGCAGCAGATGTGGGCAGAACGTGACGAGGCAAAATGCCGACACGATGTGATCGGCCACGTCCGCATCGGCCCTGAGTTCGAGGCAAGCTCGCGCCGCGTCACCCGCCAAGATGTGACGCTCCCCGGCCGGGAAACGTTCGAGCAGCAACAGGATTCGCCCTCCGGCTGAGTTCTTGTCGTCAAATGGCGCAGCCAAGAAATCAGAGAGAAGGGTGCGTGATTCTTGGTCGAGCAGGGGGCGGCTACGATGAGCGGGCAGAATCCGCGCGAGCGAGACGACGAAGGTGGTTGATTCCCAGTCCCTCGGCCGTTCCGTGCGGGTGATGTGTCTCTCGGAGATGAGTCGATCAGCGAGTTGATGAACTTGCTCGGATTCGGCGGGAGACCGGTGGAGCAGTCGGCCAAGCGCGAGCGCTGACCTCGATCGCACGGCCCAGCCCTCATCTGATGCGACCGCATGGAGGAGGATTGTTGCCGCCGGCAGGAGTGAGCCGACGCAGTCCTCCCGCTCGATCAGGATCGCGGCGAGGTCGCGGCGATCTGGAAGCGGTGTCGAGGGGTCATCGAGGTGACGACGGAACTGGTCGTCGATTTCCGCTCGCCGTGCCGAGTTCAGGCCGATGACCGCGTGTGACAAGACGTCGAACCGAGTTCGCAGTTGGTCCCGACCCTCCGAAGAACTGAGGACCTCGTCGATGACCACTTTCCCAATTTCCTCCTGTCTGAGACTCGACAGTTCGACAAGCGACCTCCGTTCGTTGACTCCGATTTCCCCATCGCCGACGGTGATCGGGGCCAAGAGGGCTTTCGCGAACATCCGCTGAGTTTTCGTATTCGCCGCCGAAAGGTCGTTCCGTGCTTCGATCGCCGCCTGCTTCTCGGTTTCCACCTTCTTCCGTTGTTCGTTCGCATCCAGGCCGAAGCCGAGTGACACGCCGGTGGCGGTGGCCATGACGAGCAGCACGGCCAGCCCGGTGAGGGAGGCCCGCTTGTTCCGCTTCACCCACTTCACCGCGCTCTCGATCAGCCCGGCGGGCCTCGCGCTCACCGGCTTGCCGTCGAGCCAGTTGCGGAGGTCGGTCGCCAGCGCCCCGGCGGTCGGGTAACGGTCCCTCGGGTCGGCACTCAGGCACTTGTGGGTTACAAGGGCCAAATCCCTCGGCACGGTCGGGAAGCGGTGTTGCACATTCGGCACGTTTGCCTTCGCCACCGCCGCCATCAGTTCCAACGGGTTCGGCGCGTCGAACGGTCGCGTGCCGCTGAGGAGTTCGTACAGCATCACCCCGAGCGCCCACACGTCGGCCTCCGGGCCGACGAACTTGGTCCGCCCGCTCGCCTGCTCCGGGGCCATGTACGCCGGCGTGCCGAGCACGTCCTGGGTGTGTGTCAGGTCACTGCCGAGGCCGCGCTTCGCCAGCCCGAAGTCGGTCACTTTGGGCACCCAGGCGGCTGACGCCGCCGGTTCACCGGGGCTGTTCGCCAGCAGCACGTTCGCCGGCTTCAGGTCGCGGTGGACGATCCCCTGCGCGTGGGCGGCATTCACCCCGTCGGCGATCTTCCCCATCAGGTCGGCGGTGCGGCGGAACCAGTTCGCATCCCGCGTCTGCTCGGCCTTGCTGACGGTGGTGAGGTCGCCGCCGGGGCAGTATTCGAGGGCCAGGTAGGGGCGGCCGGCGTGCTCGCCGAAGGCGTACACCTCCACCACGTTCGGGTGGCGGACGGCGGCGATGGATTCGGCTTCGGCCAGGAAGCGGATGAGCGCCCGCGAGTCCAACGTGGTGCCCGCGCGGACGGTCTTGAGGGCGACGATGCGGTTGAGGCCCGACATGACGCGCGAGGTAGACGACCCCCATGCCGCCGGCGCCGATCTCGCGGTCGAGAGTGAACCCTGGTGGGGCCTCGGGCGGCGGGCCGGGCGGAGATGGTGGAGTGCCGGCGGCGGTGCGGGTGGCGTCGGGCGGGGTGGTGATGGTGACGTCGGTGGGCATGGGGAGGATTCTACCGCACATTCGGCGGGGCGTTCAAGTGGCCAACGCTCTGACACTGTTTCTTCCGGACCGGCGACGATGGTTCCGGTGGGGGGTGTGGGTGTCGGCCGGAACCAATGAGAGTGCGGCGGGCGGGTGCGTATCCTGACGGAGTCCCCCACTGGGCCGACGCCGTGACCCCTCCGCCGACCCCGCACGCCAGCTTCCGCGACCGCCTGTTCCGCCCGAACCGCTGGCGGCTGTGGGTGCAGTTCGCCCTGCTCGGCGCGTTCGTCGTCCTCGGCCCGCTGTTGTTCACGTCCCGTCGGCTGCTCGAGTCCAGCCGCAAGGTGCTCGTCGAACACGAGACGATCGACCTGGCCGACGAGGCCAACCTGCGGGTGAACGAGTTCCGCGAAGACCTGTCGTACCTGGCGGCCGACGTGCGGCGGGGGGCCACCGACAACGCCGCCGACTCGCTCGCCGCCATCCGCGGCAACCTGACGGACGTGAAGGAGGGGTCGCTCAAGGCCGTGCGGCGGCGGTTCATGAGCGAGGCGGTGGTGGGGGTGTACGCCCTCGACCGCGGGACCGGGCGGCTGACGGGCGGGGACGCCGACCGCTCGCCGGCGGTGCTGGCCGCGCTCGCCGAATCGCACCAGCGGCGAACGAGAAAGGACGAGCCGACCGGGTGGTCGCGGCACCACCCCGAGGCCGGGCGGGTGGTCATGGCCTACGCCTACGCCCGCGGCACCGACGGCCCGGTGTACGCCGTGGTGATCGACTTCGCCCGGTACATGGCCAACCGCCAGCGGCAGTCGCCGCGGCAGTTGTATGTGGTGACGGACGCGGGCGGGCGGGTGCTCGTCCACCCCGACCCGGCGGTGGCGAACGCTCGCCCGCAGTTGCCGGCGGTGGTCGGGTGGGAGTACCCGCAGTTCGCCGGCTACGACTGGTTCACGCTGGACGGGCTGACCCGAGAGGAGCGGGAGCGGCGGCTGGCGGCGGCCGTGCAGACGGGCGGGGTGCGGCTGAAGGAGGCGGCGACGCCGGGGCTGGCGTGCGTGTACCGCAAGGGGTACTTCGGCGACCGCCGCGAGCTGGGCCTGCAGTTCGGGGCGACCGCGGCGGAGATCACCCGCGAGTTGAATGTGATGCTCGAAGGCGAGCGGGATAACGACCCTCGGTTGCGGGCGGGCGAGGCGCTCGAGCGGGTCGGGTACGTGGAGGTGGCGCACCCGGACCGCAAGGCGCTGGAGGCGGTGTGCGACCGCATCGCCGCCTGGTGGAAGGCGCGGACCGGCCAGCCGACGGAGTGGGGGGACCCGGTCGAGTGCCCGACCATGCAGGGGCAACTGACCCCGCTGCGGATCGACCTGAACGACACCGACGACCCGGCGTGGCTGGTGGTGGCCGCCTCCCCGGACGAGCTGAAGCAGGACATCGACGACCGCTTCCGGATGGTGTTCTGGCAGTGGGTGCTGCCGGCCATGCTGGTGGCCGGGGTGCTCGGGTTCGCCCTGGTGATGACGCTCACCGGGTCGGTCAACCGGCTGGCGCGGGCGGCCTCGCGGCTGACCACCGACGACCCGAAGCCGCTCCCGCTCGGCGGCCCGCACGAGGTGGGCGAGCTGGCCCGCACCCTGCAAGCGCTCGTCGGCCAGGTGCAAGACCGCGACCGCCAACTGACCGACCGCGCCGCCCGCTACGAGACCATCCTGCGGGCGGCCGGCGAGGGGGTGCTCGTCACCAACGCGACCGGCGTGATCGAGGAGGCGAACAAGGCGGCCGGGCGGATGTTCGGGATGAGGGGCGAGGCGCTCATCGGCACCCCGCTCAGCATCCTGGTGCAGAACCCGGACGACATCCCCGCCGCCCGCGACAGCGACACCGTCACCAACATGCTGCCCGGCAGCCGGACGCTGGACGCCGTGCAGGGCCGGCGGCCGGACGGGTCCACCTTCTGGCTGGAGCTGAACCTGAAGCCGGTGCCCCTGCGGGACCGCGTGGTGGTGGTGTGCATCCTGCGGGACATCACCCAGCGGCGGGAGGCGGAGGAGCGGATCCGCCGCATGAACGAAGACCTGGACGTGCGGGTGAGGCAGCGGACGGCCGAACTGGAAGAGGCGAACGGCAAGCTGGAAGTGGCCCTGCGGCAGGCCGAGGCGGCGGTGCGGGCGAAGGACACGTTCGTGGCCACCATGAGCCACGAGCTGCGGCAGCCGCTGCACATCATCATCGGGTTCACCGAGGCGCTGAAGGAGGAGGCGGCCGACATGGGGGCGGAGGCCATCGAACCCGACCTGAACAAGATCCTGTCGGCCGCCAAGCACCTGCTCGAGCTGATTAACGACATCCTCGACATGGCCAAGATCTCGGCCGGCAAAATGGACCTGTCGGTCGAGACGTTCCCGCTGCCCGAACTGGTGGGCGAGGTGAGAACGCTCGTCGGCCCGCTGGCCGCCAAGAACAACAACCAGTTCGTGGTGGACGTGCCGCCCGACCTGGGCACCATGACGGCCGACGCCCGCCGCGTGCGGCAGATGCTCATCAACCTGCTCAGCAACGCCTTCAAGTTCACCCACGCCGGGCGGATCGACCTGCGGGTGAAGCGGGTGGCCGAGGGCGGCCGCGAGTGGATCCGGTTCGGCGTGGCCGACACCGGCCGGGGCATGACCGCCGACCAGGTGGGTCGCCTGTTCCAGCGGTTCTACCAGGCCGACAGCGGCACCACCCGCGAGTCCGGCGGCACCGGCCTGGGGCTGACCATCACCCAGAGCTTCAACGACCTGATGGGCGGACAGCCGATCCGCGTCACCAGCCAGCAGGGCGTCGGCACCGAGTTCGTGGTCATGCTGCCGGCGGTGGTCGAAACCGTCTCCCCGCCTCGGACCGCCCCCCCGCCCCCGCCCGTGCTGCCCGCCACCGACGAGACCCCGGCGGAACCGGCCGACGGCCGCACCGTGCTGGTGATCGACGACGACCCGATGGTGCGGGAACTGATGCAGCGGTTCCTCGGCAAGGAGGGCTTCCGCGTGCTGCTCGCCGCGAACGGCGACGAGGGGCTGAAGCTGGCCCGCGACGAACGCCCGTGCCTCATCACCCTCGACGTGACCATGCCCGGCGCCGACGGGTGGACCGTCCTCGGCCAACTGAAGGACGACCCGGACACCGCCGATATCCCCGTCGTCATGCTCACCATCGTGGACGACCGCGGGCGGGGGTTCGCCCTCGGCGCCACCGAGTACCTGACCAAGCCGATCGACTGGCAGCGGCTCGGCGCCATCTTGCGGCGATACCTCATCAGCCGCGCCGACGGCATCCTCGTCATCGACGACGACGCCGGCAACCGCGAGATCATCCGCCGCCACCTGGACCGCGACGGGTGGGTGATCCGCGAGGCGGCCGACGGCGAGCAGGGGCTGGCCGCGTTCGCCGAGCACAAGCCCGGCCTCGTGCTGCTCGACCTGATGATGCCCGTGCTCGACGGGTTCGGCTTCCTGGACGAGCTGAACCGCCGGCACCCCGCCCACCGCGTGCCGGTGGTGGTGCTGACGGCCAAGGAGTTGACGCCGACCGACTTCGACCGGCTGAACGGCCGCGTCGCCCGCATCCTGGAGAAGGGCGACCTGAACCACCTGGAGGCGCTGCTCGAACTGATCCGCCGCACGGCCAAGCGGTGAGTTTCAGTTTCACCACTTTCCCCCATCCCCCCGCGAACCAACCGCATCGACCACAATCGGTGCTGGGGAGCGGGTTGCAGGCGGATCGTCGGCGGTGACGGCGATTGCCCTGTTCGCGGTGGAGGGGGGCGACTTCCTGCGGGCGGCCGGCGGTGCCCTGTGCGGGCACTCGGCGGGCTGGCTGCCGTGCCGTATGCGGACAAGCTCGAAGACGGCAAACGGGGAAGGTCACACATCCGCGAGCTGGCAGCGAAACTGGCGGGGCGAGCGGGCGAGTGAGCCACACCGGATCGGCCTCAACTCATGCGCCGCCGGGTTCTGGCGAGACAGCTACGCGACCGCCAGCCCTCGCAACCCCAACTAACGACTCCAGGCTCGCAACTTTGTCATCGGACAACCGGCGTGGGCCTTGCAACAGCCCGCCGATGTGAATCTCCACCCTGTGCCCTGCGGGGCGGACCAGGCGATCAGCCAACAGCGGTGGGGACACCCAGGCACGGTTGCCCGGCTCCGACCACACGGTGAACCGGAACTCCTCCCGCGGGTAGCCAGGGTCGTCCCCCTTGTTCTCGACAACCGACTGCACCACGAAGAAGTTCACCAGGTAACCGGCAGTGGGCTCCTCACCCCCGCACGCCTCGCCCGCCGCGAAGAACCACAGGCGGTCGCCGGGTTGGAGGTGTGCGGACAGCCGCTCGGAGTTCGTTCGCCAGTCGGGCAGTGGCTTAGTCGGGCCGAATCCATAACGGCGGCGGTCACGCGAGAAGTTCTTCCAGTAGATGGCGAAGTCTGCCACTCGGCGTCCCTCCATCGTCGAACCAGTGATTCGGCCGTGTCGCTCGACGGTATCCAACGACCGCGGGTAGGTCAAACACTTTCGTCGCCGGCTAGTCCGCCGGTCGTTTGGCAACCGGGATGGACACCAAGCAAGTGAAGCGGGGCCAGCAGCCTGTTAGCCCGACGCGCGAGGGGTGGCCAGCCGCCTCACCGAGAGTCCGTGAGCGAACCGACGCCCACCGCCACCTGATCGACCGCACACGCGGTCGGGCCCTCGCTCGCGCGTCGGGCGAACTGGCGGCACGGCACGCGAACGATCCGCCGTTGTCCGCAACGGGATGGTTTCAGTGACTCCCGCCAGTCGCCGCACTTGCCGTAAGTGCTTGGCCGGCATGGATCGTTCTTCGATCCGGACAGGCTTTGCACATTAACCCGCCCCTGCACAAAAAACCGGCGGGCTGCACAAAAAGTGGGGCGTTAGACCATCTGTCCCATGAGGGCAACGAGTTCTGCCGAGAGAACCGAAATCCATCGCCGCTTGGGTGCCGCCGACTCCCGGTCGCGCAAAAAACGACCGGGCTGGGCGCGAGAGTACGTGCGGCCAGATAGTGCGAGAGTCGCCGTGTTAAAATTTCTCATTGCGTCAGTCTGAAGGTGGG
>JANNVG010000445.1:0-3871 GCA_031414395.1 Fimbriiglobus sp. | reverse complement strand
CGTGGCGTGGACTTCACGCGGAGGTGGACCGTGGCACGCAAACTGATCGCCGGCGGGTTGGTGGTGGCGGCCCTGCTCGCGGGGCTGGCGGGCGTGTCGGCGTGTGTGGTCGCGTCCGACCACGCGGCCCGCGTGCCCGCCGTCGGCCCGCACGCCGCACCCGCCGCCACGCCGACCGACGCCACCGCCGCCCTCGACCTGAACGACTGGCAGGAAGCTCGCGTCACCGTGCCGGGGTCGGGCACCCGCCCCGTGCCGCCGCGCCGCCCCGTCACCCCCCCCCGCCCGTGAGCGATCCCGCCGACCCCCTTCCCGTCGCCCGCTGGCTGCGCACCGGCGGGGAGGGGTTGCTCGTGTCGCTGGCCACACTTTCGGCGTGGCCATTCGCGTGCGTCGAGCCGTTCTGGGAATACCTGCTCACCGTCGGCATAGGTCTGCTCGCCGCCCTCTGGACGGTTCACGCCGCACTCACCCGCCGGTTCACCTTTCGCTTCGATCTCGTCTCGCTCGCTCTCGCCGGCCTGTTGCTGTTCACCGCCGTTCAACTGGTGCCTTTGCCGCTCGCGGTGGTGAAGGTGATTTCGCCCGGTCGGGCCGAGTGGCATGAGTCGTTCATCCCCGAACACCTCGAACGGCTGCCCGGCGAACCCGACACCCCTCGGCCGACAGTTCTCCCCATCAGCGTCAGCCCGCACCACACCCGCACGCTCGCCGCCCGGCTGCTGGTGCTGTTCGCCGTGTACGCCGTCGCCCGCAACTGGCTGGCCGACCGCGACACCCGCCGGCGGTTCGCGTGGGCCGCGGCACTGAACGGCTTGCTGCTCGCGCTGCTCGCGCTCGGGCAGTTCTTCTCGTCCCCGCCCGGCGTGGCGTACTGGACCCTCGATACCGGCGGGTCGCTGTTCGGCCCGTTCGTCTGCCGCAACCACTACCCCGACTACCTGGCATTCGGCATCGGCGGTGCGATCACGCTGCTTCACCGGAAGAACGACGAACGCCCACCGGCCGGCGGCTCGTGGCGCACACGGCTGCTCGGCTTGCTGGACATCTTCGACCGCCCCACGTCGCTGTTCGCCGCGTTCGCCCTCGGGCTGATGCTGGCGAGCATCCCGTTCTCGCAGTCGCGCGGCGGGGTGGTGGCTGTGGCGGTGGCCGGCGTTGGGCTGGCGGTGTTGGTCGGGTGGGGGCAAAGTGGCGTCAGCGTGACTGTGGGCGTGGCGACGGTGGTGGCCGTGGGGCTGGTGTTGTGGCTGGGCGTGGGGCCGATTGCCGAACGCTTCCGCACCGCCGACCACACGCTGACCGATCGCCTGCCGCTGTGGGAGTCGGGGTGCTACCAACTGCCCGGCGTGTGGGCGGTGGGCAGCGGCGGCGGGTCGTTCGTGGACGTGGCCCCGCTCGGCCGCACCACGCAGCCGACGAAAGTGTCGAACGACCACGCCCACAACGAGTACCTGGAAGCCGCGGTTGAAGGTGGGGTCATTCGACTGGCGCTGACGCTGCTGCTGGCCGTCGGTGTGCCGGTGGCGCTCGCCCGAATGTACCGGAAGCAGCGGGGCCGATCCGCGTGCGCGTTCGCCGTCGGGGTGGGCTTCGCGGTGGCAGTCCTGGCGGTGCATTCGGCGGTTGATTTCGCCGTCCACATGCCGGCGGTGGCGGTGATGGCGGCGGCGGCGGTGGGGTTGGCGACCGAGTTCCAGGTTCCAGGTTCCAAGTTCCAAGTCGAAGCACACGAGACCGTGACCCAGGCACAACCCGTCCGTCTCTTCACACTGGCCTTCCCCCTGCTCCTTACCCTTGCCGTCGGCGTGTGCGCGCTCGACGCACGGTCCCGCTGGCGGGCGGATCAACTGCGGCTCGCGTCCGAAGCGACCACCGACCCCGCGACCCGTCTCGAATTTCAAACGCTCCGCACGCGGGTGGCCCCGTCCGACCCGTCTGCGTGGTTCGACCTGGCACAAGCGCGGTTCAAAGCGGGTGACACCACTGCCGCACTCGACGCCCTCCGCACCGCCCGCGGACTGGGTTCGCTCCACCCGGACGTTCACTTCCACCTCGGTTTGCACGCCCGGCAGTACGACTCGGCCGACCCGCCGGTGGCGTACTTCCGCCGGGCCTGCCGCGTGCTGCCGACCGACCCGGACGTGTGGTACGCCCGCGGGGTGGAGGAGTTGAACGCCGGGGATCGACCGGCGGCGGAGGCGAGCTGGCGGCGGTCGCTCGAACTCGGCCCGAAGCGGCTGACGCCGATTCTGAAGGCGTCGGCGGGGCTGCCGGCGGAGGCACTGAGGGATCGCGTGCTGCCCGACGACCCGCTGGTGCTGATGCGGGCGGCGGCGGAGCGACCGGCGAGCGAGCGGCGGGTGTATGTGGACGCTGCGGCGCAGGCGATGAACCGCGACGGGTTAACCGTGTCGCAATTGAATGCGGTGGCCGAAGCGTGTGACGAACTCGACCGCATCGACGACGCCGTCAGTATGTGGAACCGCGCGACCACCGCGAACGCGAACAGCCGCGACGTGCGAGACGCCGCCGCCCGCTGGTTCGAGCAACAGGAGCGCTACGCCGACGCCGTGCCGCAGTTGGAATGGTTGACCGCCCGCTCGCCGACGGACGTGGGGTTGCGCGACCGCCTCGCCGCCGCCCGCCACGGGGCGAGGTTGAAGCGGGTGATTGGGCGATAATCTTCGCCCCGACCATGGGAGCGGTTCACGTCACCCGCTCCCCATGGTCGCGGCGAAGATCATCGGACGCGGGGTGAGGTCTTTGGTAAAACCACCCACACCCTTCCGAGACCCCCCATGACACTCCCCCCCCTCCGCTGGGGCATCCTGGGCGTGGCCGGCATCAACCGCCGACTCATCCCCGCCTTCCACGCCAGCTCTACCGCCGTGCTGTCCGGCATCGCCAGCCGCAGCCTGGACAAAGCCGCCGCCGCCGCCAAAGCCGACAACATCGCCAAGGCCTACGGCAGCTACGACGCCATGCTCGCCGACCCGGACATCGACGCCGTGTACAACCCGCTGCCCAACCACCTGCACGACGAGTGGACGCGGAAAGCCGCCGACGCCGGCAAGCACATCCTGTGCGAGAAGCCGCTCACGTGCGACGCGGCGAGTGCCGAAAAGCTGATCGCGTACTGCCGGTCGAAAAACGTGCGGCTGATGGACGGGTTCATGTGGCCGCACCACCCGCGGACGCACAAGTTGCGCAAGTTCCTCGACGGCGGGGGCATCGGCACGGTGCAGAAGGTGAACGCGGTGTTCACCTTCAACCTGACCGGCCTGCCGACGGACAACATCCGGATGCGACCCGAGGCCGGCGGCGGCGGACTTCTGGACGTGGGCTGTTACACCACCTACGCCATCCGCTGGTGGATGCGGGCCGAGCCGGTGAGCGTGTTCGCCAAGGCGGTCATGGTGAACGGCGTGGACGTGGCCATGAGCGGGGTGTGGGCGTTCGCCGACGGCCGCACGGCCAACTTCGACTGCGGGTTCACCCACCCCCTCCGCACGTGGGTGGAGATCGTCGGCAGCGAGCACACCGTCTGCGTCCCGAACCTGTGGATCCCGGACGACAAGGCGGCGTTCCAGATCGTGAAGCAGAGCGGCGACTTCGGCATGGCGGTGGAGGAAGTCGAGACGCCCGGCGAGAATCAGATGGTCCACATGATCGACGACTTCGCCGCCGCCGTGCGGGAGCAGCGGGAGCCGTACCCGAACCCGGACGAGGCGGTGAAGACCCTGAAGGTGATGGACGCCCTGCGGCGGAGCGCCGCCGAGGGGAAGGAAGTGAACGTGTGAGTTCCGCACGGGCGAGCCGAGCGGCGTGAGCCGCCGGGTTTCGCTCCCAACCCACCCGGCGGACCGCC
>JANNVG010000444.1:0-2092 GCA_031414395.1 Fimbriiglobus sp. | reverse complement strand
GACTGGCCGCAACGCCACCCCGGTGAACGACTCGTCGTGTGTCACGATCTTCTCCGGCGTCCCCACCGCCACCACCCGCCCGCCGCCGCTGCCGCCCTCCGGCCCCATGTCGATGACCCAGTCGGCCGTCTTCATCACGTCCAGGTTGTGTTCGATGACCAGGACCGTGTTGCCTTGATCCGCGAACCCGTGCAGCACCTCCAGCAGCTTGCGGATGTCCTCGAAGTGCAGGCCGGTGGTGGGTTCGTCCAGGATGTACAGCGTCTTGCCGGTGCCGCGGCGGCACAGTTCCTTCGCCAGCTTCACCCGCTGGGCCTCGCCGCCCGAGAGCGTGGGCGACGGCTGGCCGAGCTTGATGTAGTCCAGCCCCACGTCGTGCAGCGTCCGCAACATGGCGTGGACCTTCGGCACGTTCTCGAAGTGCGTCACGGCGTCACCGACTTCCATGTCCAGCACTTCGTGGATGTTCCGCCCGCGGTAGCGCACTTGCAGCGTCTCGCGGTTGAACCGCCGCCCCTCGCACACCGGGCACGTCACCCACACGTCGGCCAGGAAGTCCATCTCTAATTTGTTCGCGCCGTTGCCCTCGCACGCCTCGCACCGCCCGCCCTCGCGGTTGAAGCTGAACCGCCCGGCGTCGTACCCCCGCAGCTTGGCGTCCGACATCATGGCGAACAGACTGCGGATCTCGTCCCACACCTTGATGTAGGTGGCCGGGTTGCTCCGCGGGGTGCGGCCGATGGGCGTCTGGTCGATGTCGATGACTTTGTCGATCTGCTCCGCGCCGGTGATCTTGTCGTGCGCGCCGATGGTGTGCAGGGTGTCGTCCGTCTCGTCGTCTGATGAAACAGCGGGCTGACGCCCGCCGCTCGCCAAGACGTGCGCCTTTAGTGCTTCCATCAGCACGTCGTTCACCAGCGAACTCTTCCCCGATCCGCTCACACCGGTCACCACCGTGAACTTGCCGAGCGGGATGTCCACCGTCACGTCTTTCAGGTTGTTGTGCTTGGCCCCGACGACGCGGATGCTCTTGCCGTTCCCCGCCCGCCGCTTCGCGGGAATGGGGATGCTCTTCGCCCCGGTCAGGTACTGCCCGGTCGGGCTGTTCGGGTTGGCCAGCACGTCCGCCGGCAGACCGGCGGCCACGATCTCGCCGCCCCGCACGCCCGGCCCCGGCCCGAAGTCCACCAGGTAGTCGGCCGCCCGCATGGTGTCCTCGTCGTGTTCCACAACGATCACCGTGTTGCCCATGTCCCGCAGGCGGAGGATGCTGTTGAGCAGCCGCTGGTTGTCGCGCGGGTGCAGGCCGATGCTCGGTTCATCCAGGATGTAAAGCACGCCGACCAGTCCGCTGCCGATCTGCCCGGCGAGGCGGATGCGCTGCGCTTCACCCCCGCTGAGCGTCGGGGCGGAGCGGTCCAAGCTGAGGTAGTGCAAACCCACGTTCATTAGGAAGCCGACCCGCGCGCGAATCTCCTTCAGCAACTCGCCGGCGATCTGCTTCTGCACCGGGTTGAGTGTCGTCTCGAATCGGTCCAGCCACGGCACCAGATCGCCAATCGACATGCCGCCGAGTTCGATCAGCGTCTTGTCGCCCACGCGCACGCTGCGGGCCTGTGGGTTCAGGCGTTGTCCGGCGCACGCCGGGCACTTCACCACCCGCATGTACTTCTCGAGCTGCATCCGCCGCGGGCCGGCCGTCGCCTTCTTGAACTGCGCCACCATCTGCGGCACGACGCCTTCCCACTTGCCGCTGTGCTTCCAGATCTTGCCGAACCGCTGCTTCCACTCCCACACGATGTGCGCGTCCCCGCTGCCGTTCAGCAACAGGTTGCGGTGTTCGGCACTCAGTTTGTTCCACGGCGTTTTCAGGTCGATGCCGAGCGACTTCGCCACGCCCTCGTAGACGTGCTTCCGCCACTTGCCCATACCCTTCAGTGAGCCGACGAGCGGGATGGCCCCGTCGTAGAAACTCTTCGTGTCGTCGGGGATGAGCAGTTCTTCGGCGAAGCTGAACTGACTGCCCAGCCCGTCGCAGGAGAGGCACATGCCCTGCGGGTTGTTGAAACTGAAGAGTTGCGGACTCGGCGGC
>JANNVG010000443.1:0-2178 GCA_031414395.1 Fimbriiglobus sp. | reverse complement strand
GGCGAACGGCGCGACGTCAGTCCGCCGGTGTGCTCTGCTCGCTCCGCGAGCGGGTTCGGCAAGACCGCTCGCGGAGCGAGCAGAGCACTTCAAGCACCGGCGGACTGACGTCGCGCCGTTCGCCCACTCACGTGCGGCAGGCGAAGTACGCGCTCACGGCCAGCAGTTGCACCGCCTGCCAGGCGTGCAGGAAGGCGTCCGGCCGCTCGGTGGCCGACGAGAAGGCGATGAACAGCAGGAACTCGCCCACCATCATCATCATCGCCAGCACCGACAGCCACGCCCGCAGGGTCTGGAAGAACGGGCTGGCGTTGCCCAGCACCAGCCGCAGCAGCCGGCCGAGCACGAACCCGCCGACCGTCACCCCCAGGTAGGCCAGCCACCACTCCTTGAACTCGCTCACGTCCGGCACCAGGCGGGTGGTCACCTGCGCCCAATCGGTGTACACGGCGTAGGCCACCACCCCCAAGCTACCGGCGGCGAACAGCCCGCGGAGGACCCACGGGGCGACCGCCCGCCCGGCCCCGGTCGGCAGGCCGGGGTGGGTGACGAACGCCATGAACACCATGCTGCCCATGAAGAAGTGGGCGAGCGGCAGCTTCACAGTGTCGTGCGGCCACAGCAGCACCAGCCACACGAAGGCGCAGATGAGCAGGGCCAGGGTGGCGCGGATGGTGCCCATCGGCAGGCCGAACGGGTGACGCACCTCCGGTACGGCGGGCGGGGCAGTGGCAACGCTCATGGTGAACCTCCTCATGCTCGGAAAGAGCAGTCGTCCTGTCGGGTGGTTCGCCGGAATGCGGTCGGGTATTTGCGGGAACCGGGGCGTCGTGCTCTGCTCGCTCCGTGAGCGGTCTTTCGGAACCCGCTCGCGGAGCGAGCAGAGCACGGGCGGCACATTTCCCCGCGCCGCCACCTTGACGGCGTTCACCCCGCCTTTAGTATTACAACTTCCGAAATTTCGGCCCCGCCGTCGTTGTAGGGAATCCGCCGCGATGTCCACGTTCATGGCCAAGAAGGAAACCGCCACCCACCAGTGGTACGTCATCGATGCCACCGACTTGGTGGTCGGGCGTCTGGCGGTGGTGATCTCCAACCTGCTCCGCGGCAAGCACAAGCCGACCTTCACCCCCCACTGCGACACCGGCGACTTCGTCATCGTGGTGAACGCCGACAAGGTGCAGTTCACGGGCAAGAAGTGGGAGAAGAAGAGCTACCAGACGTACAGCCACTACGCCGGCGGGCAGAAGATCATCCCGGCCACCGTGATGCTCGCCCGCAGGCCGGAGGAGATCGTGCGGCTGGCCGTCAAGCGGATGATGCCCCGCGGCCCGCTGGCGTACAAGCAGATCACCAAGCTGAAGATCTTCAAGGGGCCGCAGCACACCCACCAGGCCCAGTTGCCGATCGAGTACACCCCGCCCGCCACCGCGAAGGTCTAACCCCCACCCGCGCACTGTCGCCGGCCTCTGTGAGGCCGGTCCTCGAACCGGGGTCACAGACCCCGGCTCCAGCAGACCCCGGCTACACCCCGAAGGCTCCGACCAATGGCCGAAAAGAAGAAGGTGACGTACTACCTGGGCACCGGCCGGCGGAAGTCGGCCGTCGCCCGCGTGCGGGTGACCGAGGGCAAGGGGCAGGTGGTCATCAACGACCGCCCGCTGACCGAATTCTTCACCGAAGAGAAGGACCGGGCGGCGGTCATGGGGCCGCTCGTCATCACCGAACAGACGGCCCGACTGGACGTGACCGTGAAGGTGGCCGGCGGCGGCATCACCGGCCAGGCCGGGGCCATCAGCCAGGGTCTGGCCCGCGCGCTCAAGACCATGTTCTCGCCGAAGGGCGAGCAGAAGATCATCGTCCGCAACCACGTGACGATGGTGAAGGGGTTCAAGGCGCAGACGAAAGACGCGGCGAAAGCCGCCTCCGCCCCGGCCCCGAAGGCACCGACGGCCAACGCCGACGGCACGCCGGTGCTGGTCGCCCCGGAAGACCCGGCCGCCGGCATGGTGCGGAAGATCCGCGAGAGCGGCTACCTGACCCGCGACAGCCGCATGAAGGAGCGGAAGAAGTACGGCCTGCGGGGTGCCCGCCGCGGGGTGCAGTTCAGCAAGCGCTAACGACCACAACGGTTTGTACGGGCGAGCCGAGCGGCGTGAGCCGCCGGGTGGTTGGAAT
>JANNVG010000442.1:0-7577 GCA_031414395.1 Fimbriiglobus sp. | reverse complement strand
CACTGGCCGCAAGCGATGAGCATCCTGACGAGCGGCGGCGGCACGAACACCGGCGTGGTGGTGGGCAGCACGACGAGCAAGGCGGAGACGCCGAAGGACCGCCCACTGACGCCGAACGACCTGTGGGCGACGGTGTTCGGGCACCTGAAACTGGACTGGAAGAGCACCAGCTTCCTCGACGGCTCCGGCCGCCCCATGCCGATGCTGACCGACGGCGAACCGATCAAGGAACTGGTGGGGTGAGGGTCGTTGGGGTTCACGCTTCATCCTGACACCGGATCACCAATCACGCTGAAGCGTGAACCCCAACCCAACCGCTTACCACCCCTCGGCGGCCTCTTCGGCGTCGGCGAGTTCGTCGTACCGGCGGCCGTAGCGGAGTTCACGGATGAGCTTGGCTGCCTTCGCCAGCTCCGCCTTGTCTTTGAACATGCGGGCACGGTGCAGATGCACATCGGCCAGATACAGCGGCATTGGCCCCCGCTCGGCGATCTGATGGCACTCGGCGAGGTATCGGCGGGCGAGGTCGTGTTCCCCGCGAACGAAATGGGAGAGGGCCGCGGTGAGCAACCCGCGGGGAAGGTGGTCCACCTGCCCCGCGGCGCGGAGGCCGTTGACGGCCGCAGCCACGTGCGGCAGGTCGAGCGTTGGTTGCGGGAGCCGGTTCGTCAGAATCGCCCGGATCAGCCCGACGCGAGCGAGCGTCAGGTGGTCGAGGGCGATGGAGAGGAGCGATCCTTGGTGTTCACTCATCCACTTCAAAGTTGTCGTCGCGCGGCGTTCGACTTCGTCACAAGTCGCGGCATCGCCGTCCTGGCCACGTGCAGCACTCACAGCCGAGGTGGCCGTACCACGGAGTAACATGTGCCAGGCACCGCGTTCGGCCGGGGCCAGAAGCCAATTGCAGTATTGAAAGCCCGCCGTTGAGTGCAGCAGGTTGAACCGCGGCTGCCGTTCCTGCTGCATCCGTTCGGCGTCGGTGAAGAGGGTGCCGGCTTCGGCCCGCTGGCCGGTCTGGTGCATCGCATCCGCCGCCGCCGTGCGAGTGACCATTCGGAGGAACGCATCGCCGCTTCGGTCAGCAAGAGTGATCGCTTGGCGGCCATCGGCCACAGTGTCCGACAGCCGGCCCAGTGTCGCCTCCAACACGCTCAGATTGCCTGTCGCGAGGGTCGCCTGGGACCAGTTCTGCTGTCGAACCGCCATCTCCACGCCGACTCGCATCGGTTGCAGCGCTTCGGTCAAGCGGCCGAGGGCACGGAGATTGAAGGCCGCTTCGCCCAGCAGCCAAGCCTGATCCCCTTCGCTCAAGTTCGGCGAAATGCGGCTCCACAGTTCGTCGAAAAAGGCTGCCACGGCCGTCAGGTTGACGCCAATCGCCCCGAGTTTCCTCGTGCTGTAGAAACCGTCTTCGCCCGTGCCGCGGAGGATGCGGTCGAAGTACACCTTCTCCGCGGCCTCCTGGTGTCGCCCGGCGAGGCACCCTTGGACGACGGCTTGGTACAGCGGGGCCAACCCGTCGAGCGTATCCGGGCGGTGTGGTGTGGTCTTGCACAGGTGGTCGAACAGCCGCGAGTGCGCCTCACGGAACGCTGCCGGGTGCTCCGTCTTCAGTTTGGCGGCGAAGTACTCGCGGATGAGCGGGTGGGCGTCGACGGTGTCCGGCGAGAGGGTGAGCAGTTCGACTTGGCTCAGCCGCTGGAGCGCGATGTTCCACTCCGAGTCCTTCAGTTTCACCAGCGTGTCGGTCAACCCGGCGATGGCCGGTTCCGCCCGCAGGACCTGCAACAGACCGCGCGAGATGGGCCGGTCGAACAGGCCGGTCAGCCGCAATACGGCCAATTCCCGCCGTCGTTCCGGCCCGCCCGACTGCAACCACTGCTCGTAGGCGGCCATCACCTTGAACGCGGAGCGGCCCTGCCGTTCCTGATCGGCTTCCTCGAACCTCACCTCCCCATATCTGCGGATGTCGCCGCCGAAGGCGTCGGCCAGGAACCGGCCGAGCAGTTGCAGGGTGAGCGCGTGCCCGCTGGTGTCCGCCCACACTGCTCTCAACTCCTCGTCGGTACCGACGACCTGTAAATGTCGCAGCAGGGCCACCCCCGCTTGGGGGCTGAGTTTATCCAACTTCTGCTCTTCGGTGGTGGCGTAGGTGTCGATACTTTTGAGGTGTTCGCGGGTGGTGACGACGCACAGCCCGCAGTTGTCGGCGGCCAGCGACTGAAGCAATACTTCGAGGGCGGCGTCCTTCAGCCGCCCCGCCTGCGGGTCGTTCGGCGGGTATTGCAACGGTTCGATGCCGTCGAGCACCAACAACGTGCGGCGTTGGCGGATGAGTCCGGCCAGTCGTTCGCCCCGCTCCCACGGGCTACCTTTGATCGGGTCCGAGTCACCGAAGAAGGTAAGCGCGGCGTGGATGAACTGGTCGGAAGAGGCCTGCCGCAACTCGCTCGTCCCCTGGCTGTAGAAGCTCCAATCGAAGTAGCGTTCGACGTCCGGCCACTCGTTCGCCGCGAAGCGGGTCTGCACCCAGTGCGCCACCAGCGACGTTTTGCCCGCACCGCCCCACGCCACCAAGACATACACATTCAGATTCGGGTTCTCCCAAGCCGCATCCAGCGCGGCCAACTCCTTCTCACGGCCGAACAGCACCTTTGACGCATGCCGGTGAATGCGACTCGGGGCGATCTTCCGTTTACTGGCGACGGCCGGAGGTGAGATTGATGATGCTGATGCGGACTGCGATTCCACGAACCGCCGGTAGGCGGGCGTGTACAGGTCGAGGGAGTTCACACCCAAAGCGGTGGCCAATTTCGCCAGGACGGCGGGCGTGAATTGGCCCAATCTGGCACGCCGTAGGGTTTCCGTCGATACCTCCATGAGTTTGGCCAACGCGCCGAGACTCAATATTTTGTCATTTCTCAGAACGTCGATTTTCACCCAATCTAGTTCTGGCTGCGGGTGCTCCTCGTGATCTGGTTCTGCGGCACCCATAGGTCACTTTGGTCACTTGTGATCGTTGTGGAATCGCTCTGCGAACAACGTGCCTTCCGGCCATTGGTAAAGCAGTTGAGAAATCGGAAAGAGCCAAAATTTCAAGGCAAATCTGCGTCAGCACCAGTATAGCCCAGGGAATCCACACTTCAAGTTGGTGAATGGTTGCGATAAAATTGTGATTTGTGCGGAACTTCTGTTGGATTCGCGTGTCTGATAGGGAAGACGGCCCAGATTCGGGCCGCGGAGCTGAGCCAATTCATCGTTCTGACGATCTATTAATCTCGAAGGAGCCTGCCGTGAAACGCATTTCCGATTCGACCCCGCAGAAGCGACCCAGCATCGTGACCATCGAGGTGCTGCTCACCATCTTAGTTACGTTCGCCAGTGCGATGACTGTCGTCTTGCCCGAGTGCCTTGAGCGGACACTGCACATCGTGTGCGACGCTGTGTTCGTCGCTCTGGTGCTGGCCGTCGTGGAGTTCGTCATCAAACTGGAAACGCCGACGCCGATGCCGGCTGGGGTGGCGTTCACCCTCGCCCGCCAACTGGTGTGGCACCACCTCCGCTTGGGCATCGCTGGGGGGTATCTGTTCAGCCTCGTTGTAAACGTCTTCTACTGCCTAGCAAAGTGACGACAACTTGGCGAACGACGCGGCGTTCGTCGTGCGAATGGATTTCGCCTCGGTCAAGGAGCAGAGGGCAACAAGTCGCCATTCGCCGTGGGCGGTTCCGACCCGTTCTGGGTCATTGGATTCCACCCTTGCCTGGAGCGAACGGCGACTCTCGCCAGCGACTCATGGAACCGTCGGAACTGACAGAAGCATCCAGACCGTGTTCGGCGGATCGCATCGTTCTGATATTATTTCTTCCGGACTAACGAAGTTGGTTCCGGAGGGGGGTGTGGGTGTCGGCCGGAACAATAGACCGCCGGTCACCCCTCGTCGGGGATCAGTTCCAGTACGGGCAGCACGAGGGCGGTCAACTCCTCTTCGGCCGAGTGCAGGGCGGCGATCACGTCCGGGTCGAAGGCGGTGCCGGTGTGGGCCGACAGTTCGGCGAACGCGGCGGTCGGGTCGGAGGCCGGGTCGAACGTCAGGCGGTCGAAGGCGTCGGCGACGGCGATCACCCGCGCCGCCGGCGGGATGGCCGTGCCCTTCAGTCCGCCCGGCGGGCCGGTGCCGTCCCAGCGTTCGCGCAGGTGTTTGGCGGCGTCGTGGGCCACCCGCACGAACGGCAGCGGCGTCGGCAGTTCGGCCAGCTTGTCGAACACCCCTTCGACACCGTCCACGTCCACGGTGGCGGCGATGGTGGCCAGTTCCACCCGCACGGCCGGCACGCGGTAGCCCGACCAGTGCGGGTGCCGGCTCAGGTGCCGGGCGATGACGGCGGTGAACGTGCCCACCCGTTCGCCGCGGGCGAAGGCGTCGCCGCGGGTGGTGGCGTGCACCGCCTTCAGGATGGCCCGGCGGGCGTCGTCGCGGTGCTTGCGGGCTTCGGCCAACTCCTGCTCCAGCGCCGCGATGGTCTCGTCAGGGGTGGTGGTGGGTGCGGCGAATGTGGCGAACACGCTCATCGCGTCGGGCAGCGTGGGGCGGGCGGCCGGGTTGAGGGACAACATGCGGGCGAGCAGGTCGTCGAGTTCGGCGGGGGCGTCTGGCAGCACGGTTTTCAGGCGGTCGGCTTCTTTTGTCCGCAGGTGGGCGATCACCTCACTCGGCGCGCCGTCGGGCCGCGGCAGTCGCCCGCTCAGCAGCCAGAAGAGGGTGGCCCCGAGGCCGTACACGTCGGCCGGCGAGCCGGCGGTGGTCGGGTCGTTCAGTTGTTCGGGGGCGAGGAATTGCAGCGAGCCGACGACGGCGTTCACCGGCGTGCGGTCGGCCGACGGGTGCCGCACCAGTCCGAAGTCGGCCACTTTAATATGGCCGGCGTCGTCGAGCAGCAGGTTACTCGGCTTCACGTCGCGGTGAACTAGCCCGGCCCGATGCGCCGCGTGCAGCCCGGCGGACGCCTGCCACCCCCACCGGCAGCCGACGTCAATGGCCGCCGTGCCGTGGTCGTACACCCGCTGTTCCAGGTCGCCCCCGCCGGCCCACTCGTGCGCCTGAAACCACACCTCTTCGCCGCTGTCGCGGACCATGCCGGCGTCGTAGCACCGCACCACGTGCGGGTGGTCGAGGGCGGCCAGCACCCGCCCCTCGGTGACGAACCGCTCGCGGGAGTGCAGGTCGTCGGTGCCCTGGCCGGTGAGCACCTTCAGCGCCACCCGCCGCTTGAGGACGGTGTGCTCGGCCAGGAACACCACGCCGACGGTGCCCGCTCCGGCGCGATCGAGCACGCGGTATGGCCCGCACACCAGCCCGGCCAGGTGCCCGGCCAGCGCCCGCCCGCGGACGTACTTGGTGACGAACCCGAAGTGGACCAGAGCGTCGGCGGCGTGGTCGCGGGTGGTGAGCGCCCGCACCCGCTCGCCCAGGGCTGCGAGGAACCGCACCAGCTCGGCGTCGGTCAGCAGGCCGTGCCCGTGCAGGTGGGTGAGCAGCCCGCGGGCGGGCAGGGGCACGCGGGTCAGGTCCACCCCCGGTTCGGGCGGGCGGCGGGCCGGGTCGCCGGTGCGGGTGGGGGCGTCGGGCGAGTGCGCGCTCGCCGTCTCCCCCGCCGGGCGGGTGTGAACGGTCCGCAACTGCGGCATCGGGTTCATGCGGGCGCGTGGTGTTCAGGTGTGGCGCGGGCCGGGCGGGCGACGGGGCGCGGAAGTGTAGGCCGCGTTCGGCCGGTGGGCAACCGGCCGGGTCGGGTGCCAATGCTGAAACGGTGCATACAACTTCTCTGGTAACTCACCTCCGCCCTCGGAGCTTTGCAATGGCCCGCGACCGCGACGACGACTCCCGTGACAGCCGCGACGACAGCCGTGACGACAGCCGTGGTGACAGCCGCGACGACCGTCGTGACGACCGCCCCCGCCGCCGCGGTGGCGACGACGCCCCGAAGAAGGGGGGCAAGGGGTGGCTGATCGCCCTCATCATCGTGGGCGGCATCCTGCTCATCTGCGGGGGCATCATCGCCGCGGGGGCGTACTTCCTTTCGCAGGCCGTGACGGCGGTGTCGCAGGCGGCTAACAACGCGATCACCACCGTGCAGGCGGAAGTGGCGGCCGGCAACTTCCTCACCACCCTCCAGTTCGGGAATGTGGACGGGGCGTACGACGGCACGACGGCCAACTTCAAGGCGACTACGTCGAAGGATGCGTTCGCCAAGCTGGTGAAGGACAACCCGGTGCTCGCCGCCACCCACCACGCCGACCCGAACGGGCTGGCGGCCGTGACCGGGGCCGCCCCCAACCGCAAAGCCACGGCGAGATTCGTCGTCAATCCGTCCGACGTGGCCGACGAGATGAACCACGTGGGCAGTCGCACGACCGGCACCGGCCCGAAGTCGATGGCCACCAAACCCGTGTCCACCGCCCCGGCCGTCAAGGGGGTGTCGTGTACGGTGCTCGTTGCCGAACAGGCGGACGGCACGTGGAAGGTGGACGGGTTCACCGTCCAGTAAGCGGAGACAGTGAGGCGGGCGGCGCGACGTGAGTCCGCCGGTTCCGAGTCCGGGCGAACGGCGCGACGAGAGTCCGCCGGTGCCGCACAGCACCGGCGGGCTCTCGCCCAACGCCCACAACTGAAGGGCGTGAGTTCGAGGCACCGAACGTGTCGCCGGTCGGACCTTCTCCGGCCGACGCTCCCGCCCGCTCCCTGCGTCCTACTCGTCTCCGTCGCCGCATTCCCCGCGCTCCTCGCCTGGCTCACCTCGGCCGCCGCTCCGCAGAGTCGGGGTGTCGGATTCCACAGAGGTGTCGGGAGGTGGAACACTCCTGGGACAACCCACCCGGTCACTGCGTTCCCGCTTCCAATTCTGCACTACACTCCCGTCGGATCACCCCAGGTCCGAGGTGCCGGCCGTGCCCATCGCCCACGAGTGCAAGTGCGGTCTCGTCACCCCCGTGCCCGAAGCGCAGGGCGGCAAGCGGATCCGTTGTCAAGGGTGCGGCACGATTGCGCTCGTCGTTGCCCCCGAGGTGCTCGACCCCGATCCGGTGCCGGTGCCGGTGGCGGCCGGGAAGCACGACACCGCCCCGCCGCCGCCCCCCCGCAAGCCGCACAAATACCGCCGACAACTCTCCCGCGAGGAGGAGCGGGCCGACTACCCCCGCACCGGCGGAGTCATCGACTGGCGGAAAGTTCATGACGGGGATGAACACGACTACCACCACGACCCCGTCCCGCCCGACCCGCACACGCGGTACGTGAACCCGGAGGTGAACGTCGGCGGGCGGCTGCTGGCCGTGGCCGGCGGCGGGGTGATGATCCTCGGCTCGTTCATTTGGGTGGGGCTGGCGTTCGTCGTGTTCGGGCGGATGCCGTTCGTCGGGCTGGCGGTGGCGGTCGGGCTGTTCGCAGTCGGCTGCGGGGTGATGGTGCGGGGGTTCTTCGGGCGGTCGGCGTGAGAGGGCGAACGGCGCGACGTGAGTCCGCCGGTGCTGGAAGTGCCCTGCTCGCTCCGCGAGCGGTCTTCCCGCACCCGCTCGCGGA
>JANNVG010000441.1:0-1544 GCA_031414395.1 Fimbriiglobus sp. | reverse complement strand
CCCCCCCCCCCCGCCCACCCCCTGCCCGCTTGGGGGCGTCCCCACCCCCCCCCCCCCCCACCCCTCGCGCGGGTCGGGGGGGGGGGGGGGGGGGGCCGGTTCCGGTTACTCCCCCACCCACGCCCACCCGACCGACCGCCTCGATCAACTGCTCGCCTTCCGTGCCGTTCACCCGCTGTACGGGGCGTTCCTCGTGGAGCACCTCGGCCTCGCCAGCCGCGAGGAGCGGGTGCAGATCTTCGAGAGCGTGCTGGAGCTGCCCCGCCCGCTGCTCAAGTTCACCCGCGTGCCGTGGGACTTCACCCCCGGCCCGCTGCAAACCGAACGCCTCGACGCCGAACTGCTGCGGCGCGGCCTGATCAAAGCCGAGTTGCCGAAGGCGGACGACGAGGAGGAGGACGAGTACGTCCACTGGGAGGACCGCCCGCCGGTGCTGGCCGACAAGGTGCGGATGCTGTTCGACGCCACCCACCCGGACGTGCAGGACGTGACCACCACCGCCGTGTGGGCGGCCGGCGAGGTGCTGGCGTTCGGCGGCAATTTCAACGCCTTCATCGCGCACAAGGACCTGGCCAAGCAGGAGGGCATCATCTTCCGCCACCTGCTGCGGATGATCCTTCTGACCGAAGAGTTCGCCGGCCTCACGCCGCCGCAGATGGACCCGGCCGACTGGCAGGCGGAGTTGAAGGACATTGCCACCAAGCTGACGGAGGCGTGCCGGCAGGTGGACCCGACGAGCACCGACAAGACGATCAAGAACGCGCTCGCGGTGGCGGACGTGGTGGCGGGCGAAAGTCAGGCCCCCCTCTCCCCCGGAGGGAGAGGGGTTGGGGGTGAGGGGGACGCCCCCGACGACTTCGCCGCCGGCCTCGTGTAGGGCGGGCTGCACGGGTGGCCGACTCTCGCCGAGAGTCGAGCGGTTTCGGGCGGGTGGCCGACTCTCGCCGAGAGTCGAACGGGGTGTCAGCATAAGTTACGAACGTGCAGTTGGTGCAAGCCCTCTTTCGCTCCACGCGAGATTCCCAGGCATCGCCCCCTCTCCGACTCTCGGCGAGAGTCGGCCACCCGTCCCGAATCGGGCGATTTCACGCCACCGCCTTCACCACCCGCCGCTCGCACCAGGACGCCAGGGCGAAGAACGTCGGCGCCCACAGGCCGATGAAGATGCCGAACCGCTCGCCGTGGGCGGCGTCCGGCTCTTTGGCCATGGCCCACACCGCGATGGACGCGGCGATGGAGACGAATCCGCTGACGAAGCAGACGTTGCCGAGGGTCTTGTACACGGTCGGGGTCATGGCGTGTGGTCCTGGGGTCGGGGTTCTGTGGCACCCGAGTATAGGCGACACCCCGGCCGACACGCCGACGAGTTGGTGGATTGACGTGGGTCCGCACGGGTGGCCGACTCTCGCCGAGAGTCGGACGGGGGCCGAACTCGGCGAACGGGTGGCCGACTCTCGCCGAGAGTCGGACGGGGGCCGACACCTGGGAAGCCCGCGTGGAGCGTGTGCCGGCTTTCACCAACTCCACGCTCGTCACTCCGGTTT
>JANNVG010000440.1:0-2073 GCA_031414395.1 Fimbriiglobus sp. | reverse complement strand
CCGTCCGCGTCATCCGCGTCCGCTTTATTTGATGCGGAGAACTGGCTTGCCCCTCGCTCGCGCGTCGGGCTAACTGAGTCGAATGTCGTGCCCGCTCAGCCGCTCGACGCCGGCTTCCGTCACCAAATAGTTGTGCTCGATCCGCAGCCCGCCGACGCCGTCGATGTACAGCCCCGGTTCGAGCGTCACCACGTCGCCGGCCACCACCTCGCCTTCACTCCGTTCGACGAAGTACGGCGGCTCCGGGTGGCTGACGCCCAACCCGTGTCCGGCGTGGTGCGGGAACGCCTTCGCCAACCCCTGTGCGGCGAACACCCCGCGTACTGCGTAGTACACGTCCTGGCACGGCACGCCGCCCTTCAACACCCCCTCGCCCGCCGCCATTGCCGCCACGCACAGGTCGAACAGCTTCTGCTGCTCGTCGGTCGGTCGCCCGCCCACGCAAAGCGTGTTGGTGAAGTCGCTACGGTAGCCCTGGATGACGACCGAGAAGTCGAGGATGAGCAGATCCCCCGCCTTCAACTCGCGGCGGGTGGCCATCCCGCCGCGGCGGGCCATGCCATCGCTCACCGCGAAGTCGCCGTACACCACCACCGGGAAGCCGGCGACCCGCGTGCACTCGGCCGCGATTCCGCTGTACACGTCCAGTTCGGTCATGCCCGGCTCGGTGACGACCAGCGCCCACTCGTGCCCGGCGTTCGTCACCGCCATGCACGCCTTCAATAGCGCGATCTCGTCCGCGTCCTTCCGCCGCCGCATCTCGCCGACCAGAGTGTGAAGGTGAACCGCATCCGGGTCGGTGAGCGCGTCGTGAATGCGCCCGCCGGTGCCGGCCAACTCCACCACATCCCGCAGGATCAGCCGCCGCGGCCCCTGGCCGGGCGTCTTGCCGTCGTACCACTTCACCGGCACCCGCTCGTCGGCGAACGCGGCGTCGTAGGCCTTCGGCGCGCGGTGGTCGTGGTACAGGGTGGTGCGGCCGTCCGCGGCGACCTTGAGGAAGCCGCCGAAGTCGGCCCCCAAGTGGAACGGGTCGGTGTAGGCGTTAGCGAAGTACCGTAGGTGGATCGGGTCGGCGAGGAGGAGCGGGCCGGCCGGCCGGAGGGCGGCGAGCAGCCGTTGCACCCGCCCGCGGCAGCCGTCGGCGGTGAGCATGGGGGAACCTCTTGGCGAACGGCGCGACGTGAGTCCGCCGGTGGTTTTGGCGAACCCCGACAGCAAGGTCGGTGGGTGCGTGGGCGTCGTGGGTGGCACCCGCGGCCCTTGCGGGCCGGGTTCGCCCGGAACCGGCGGACTCACGTCGCGCCGTTCGCCACACTCAGCCGATGCCGATGCCGCCCCCGCCGCGGTTCTCGGACTTGAAGATGACATCAATGGCCAGCGCCGCGGCGAGCACCAGCATCTTGGCTACCGGCTGCTCGGCCAGGTCTTCGGACACGTCCACCATGTACGTGTCGGCGGAGGTGAACAACTCCTTGAGCGCGCCGCCCCACTTCTTGTTCACGCGGCCCAGTTCCTCGCCGTCCGGGGTGAGCACCTTGTAGTCGAAGCCGAAGAAGTTGCCCTTCACCTCGGCGAACTGCTTGTCCTTCGCGTCGTACACCCAGAACCCGCCGCTGAAGGAGAACAGCTTGCTCTTGAAGTACCCGATCATCTCGTTGTCGGCGTTCAGCACCTCCACGCGGGCCTGGAACAGGAACGCCCCGCGGCGGATCTTGAACACCACCGCGTCCTCGTGGTCCCGCACCACCACGGTGGTCGGCAGCCACGACTTGGCCAGGAACCAGCGGAGGATCTGCACCAGCCCGCTCAGTTGCTCCTCGGCGGTGCCCAGTGGCTCCTCCGTCTCGTAGTCGAAGATGTCGTACTTCTGCGCCGTCTTGAAGAACTTCACCTGCTCCTTGACCATGAAGCGATCAACTTCGAGCACGGGCGGACCTCAGTGAAGGACGAAACCGGGGCGGTGGTGGCGGACAGTTTTACGGCGGGCGGCGGTTGCGGACACGCCCGCGGGTGCGGTTTTCGTAGAGTGCCCCCGCACCCTGGAACCGGGAACGCAGTGACCGGGTGGAA
>JANNVG010000439.1:0-2433 GCA_031414395.1 Fimbriiglobus sp. | reverse complement strand
ATCCCAACCCTGAGACTCCACCACCCACCCATTCCCACGCCTGGGAAGGATCGCCGAATCCGCACCACTCCGGTGCGACAGTTCTTCCGCCGGATCGCGTTGCGGGCCTGCAATTTCAGGCGGTTGCGTGGGTAATGACAGCCGCGACGATTCCGGTTCGCTTTTTGCTCTCGGCTGCTACCCGTTGCGGGATGGTCCGCTACAACGGATGAACCGACGGGCCACCGCACTCGCACACGGCCTCTTCATTCTCGACGGCAGGCGCTGACTCATGGCCGACGCACCAGCCCCCGCGACGACCCCGCCGAAAGTGACCCCGCTCACGCACACCACCACGCGGGGCTTCGCCGCCGCCTCGATGGTCCTCGGCATCTGGGGCACGCTGACGTTCTGGTGGTACCCGTTCGGGCTGGGCATCGCCAGCATCGCCACGGCGTTCGCACTGGTCAGCATCGTGATGGGCTGGCGGGCGGGCAAAGAGGGGCAGCACCTGGCGTGGTTCGGGCTGCTGTTCGGGCTGAGCGGGGCGGGCGCGGCGGTGACGGCCTACCGGGCGGTGCAGTTGGCGTTCGAGGAGACCCCGCCGCCGATCATCGCGGTGTGGTGGCCGTTCTGAGTTCAAGTAGGGTGGGTCCAGCGGGCGCGACGCCCGCGCCGACCCACGCGGGATTGAATCAACGTGGGTCTCGTCGGGCGAAGCGCCCGAGCGGACCCACCCTACGGGATGGCCGACATGGCGCAAGTGTTCCCGAAAGCGATGAACGTGCTGGCCCGCGTCAGCCTGCTGGCCCTGCCGCTGCTGGTCGCCGGCGGGGGCGTCACGCTCGCCGCGCTGGTGCGGTCGCCGTACATCACCGGCACCAACGAACCGGCCGAGCAGCCGATCCCGTTCAGCCACAAGCACCACGTGGCCGAACTGGGCATCGACTGCAAGTACTGCCACACGTCCGTGTACGACAGCGCGAACGCCGGCCTGCCGCCGACGAAGACGTGCATGAACTGCCACCAGCAGATCTGGCAGGGGGCGGACATCCTGGCCCCACTCCGGGACAGCTACAACCGCGGCATCCCGATCGCGTGGACCAAAGTTCACAACGTGCCGCACTACACGTACTTCAACCACTCCATTCACGTGAACAAGGGCGTCGGGTGCGTGTCGTGTCACGGGCAGATCGACCAGCAGCCGCTCGTGTACCAGTCGAAGACCCTTTACATGGAGTGGTGCCTGGACTGTCACCGCAACCCGGAGAAGCACCTGCGGCCGGTGAGCGAGGTGCAGAACATGCGGTTCACCGCCAAAGGGTACACCACGCAAAAGCCGGTGTTCGACGAGAACGGGGCGCCGAAGAAGGACGCGCACGGCCAGGTGATGACCGAGCCGCACACGTACCAGAGCCAGGCCGAGCTGGGCAAAGAGTTGAAGAAGCTGCACATGGTCCGCGAGAAGGAAGTGATTACGAACTGCAGCATGTGCCACCGCTGAACCGACACCGGCGAGCCGAGCGGCGTGAGCCGCGGGGTTACTCGCCCCACACCCGGCCCCTCACGGGGCACGGCTCGCCCGAACGGAACCGAACACGACGTGTCGAGGACCGCGAATGCCCGCTGACCCCACCACCGCCAAGCCGGACTCGACGCTCGCGTCCATCGAGGCGTGGACGAACAGCCCGCAGTTCCGCGACATGATGCGGGACGAGTTCCCCGACGACGCCGGCGAGTGGCTCGACCCGGTGAGCCGGCGGGCGTTCCTCAGCCTGTCCGCCGCCGGCATTGCCCTGGCCGCCGGCACCGGGTGCAACCCGTCGTTCAAGGCCGCCTCGCAGCGGAAAGTGGTCCCGTATGTGAAGCAACCGGAGGGTCTCCGCCCCGGCATCCCGCTGTTCTTCGCCACCGCCATGCCCCAGCACGGGGGCGTCGGCCTCGGGCTGATCGTCAAGCAGACCGAAGGCCGGCCGATCAAGGTGGAAGGCAACCCCGAACACCCCGGCAGCGGCGGCAAGTGCAACCTGTCCGCCCTCGCCTCCACCCTCGACATGTACGACCCGGACCGCTCCACCAAGCCGGTGCGGGGCGATGCCAAATCGACCACCACGTTCGAAGAGGTGGTGAACGAACTGCGGAAGGCGCTCGCCAAGTATGACACCAAGCCGGCGGCGGACCGCGGCGACGGCGTGCGGGTGCTCACCGCCCCGACCACCTCGCCGACCGTGATGGCCCTGATGGAGAAGTTCCTCACCCGCTTCCCGAAGGCGGCGTGGGCGCAGTACGAGCCGGTCAGCCAGGACAACGTGCGGAAGGCGACGAAAGCGGCGCTCGGCAAGGCGCTGAACCCGGTGTACGACTTCAAAACGGCCGACGTCATCCTGGCACTCGACGCCGACTTCCTGTCGGTCGGGCCGGCGGCCGTGCGGTACGCCGCCGACTTCGGCCGCC